>CBDUPN010000071.1:0-10090 GCA_965369125.1 uncultured Aureibaculum sp.
ATAGGTGTTTTGTTTTATAATACCATTAGTAATTACTTTTCTTTCGATGCCAGATTTTTCAGGAGTTTTTTCCCGCTTATGTTTCGGCCTGGTTATCTGGCGAAGAAATTTGTAGAAGGAAAGCGTTTACGATATCTCCATCCGGCGCAGTACTATCTTTTCGCTTCGGTCATCTTTTTTTTTATATTCTCTTTTCAAGCACGTGAATATACACAGAAAGCAGATATTGCCTTAAAAAAAGGTTTTAAGAATGATACTGTGCTTAAGTTTGATTCTATACCACAAAAAACGATTGATTCTATTTCCACAGAAAAGATCATTAAACCTTTGAAGGAAAAACAAATCATTACAGGCATGAACGATGAAGAAATTGAAAAGTTAGACTCTATTATTAAAAACAGTAATAAAGGTGATGAAAATTGGAATTTAAGTTTTGATTATGACAAGGAAAAGTTAGATTCATTAATTGCCGTTGATGCTCCTGAAAAAGAAATGTTAAGCGCCATGGGCATGAAAGATGATGCTGGGTTTTTTACACGTAGATTTTATACTCAAATGCTTAAATTTCAAAAGAATAGTGGTGGTGGTATTTTACAGGCTTTTTTTGATAGCATCCCTATTGCACTTTTTATCTTACTGCCTATTTTTGCATTTATTCTAAAATTATTCTTTTGGAGAAGAGGCAGCTTCGCACATCATCTGGTATTTAGTTTTTATTACTTCTCGTTTTTATTTGTACTCTTTGGGATTTCTTTATTGGCAAATTATTTTATAGAAGTGCCTTCATGGGTTAATGGCATGATAGCATTGGCCATTTATATTTATCTCATTATAGCGATAAAGAAATTTTACGGACAAGGTTATTTTTTGTCTTTTCTAAAAACAGGGTTCGTAACCTTTATTTATTTCAGTATTGTATTGCCCATTGCTTTAGGGATAATGATGGTAAGCTCGTTTTATTTCTATTGAGTTTTTTCTATTTCTTAAACCGGGAATAGCTAACGAGTTTTTTTCGGGTATTGATAAAATAGACACCTGTTAAAAGTACTGCTGCAGCTATAATAGATTGAGTTGTGATCTGTTCATTTAAAAAATACCACCCCAATATGAGCGCAATGATCGGATTTACATAAGTTGATGTGGCTACTTTCTCAGGTGAAACTGCTTTAAGCAAATAATTAAATGAGGTAAATGCTACGATACTTCCAAAAATAATGAGTATGATCATAGAAAGCTGTACTTTTTCGCTCCATTCAATGGGGTTTGTCCAGTTTTCACCAAATATAAAGCTGGTTATTGCTAACATAATACCGCCCGTTAACATCTGATATCCAGTATTTACAAAATAATTGGATGGCAGGTCTGCCTTGGCAACAAATAAACTACCATAGGCCCAACTTAACATACATGCAAAAATCATGATAATTCCAATTATAGATCCTTCCTGACTAATGATCTGTTTCTGGCTCACCAATAAATAAATACCTATAATTCCGAGGACTACGCCTATTACAGACATGGTTTGAATTTTTTTCCCTTCTAAAATTCTCATTAATACTAAAACCACCAGTGGTTGAGCTGAAATTTCAAGTGCAGCAAATCCACTATCGACATAACGCAATGCCCATACCACGACCCCATTACCAAAAGTGAGAAATAAAAAACCGGCAATGATGGTATTTATAAGTTGTTTTCTATTTATTTTAAGGCTAATGCCCAATATTTTGGCAATAATAAAAATTAGAATACCCGCACTAACGAATCGAATAGAAGCTAACATAAATGGTGGTAATTCGGTAACTGCAATTTTATTCAACAGATAGGTAGAACCCCATATGACATAAATTGAAAAAAAAGCAAGAATAATTAAAATGCCGCTCTGAGGTTTATTCATAAATTACTAAAAAGATTATTGATTTTAAAAGATCAATATTAAGAAAAAGAAATCATAGTAATCTCTATTTAGTATAGAACATTAAAAGTTTAATCACTTTAGAAAAAAAGAATAAAAAAGGTGTAGGAATAAAGACTGTTCTGTTGTTATATATAAACAGTTATTAAATATTTTTTATTAAAAGATAGAAGCTGTCATATTATAACGGGGGTTTTATATGACGGCTTTTTATTTACCTATAAAATACGCCAAAAAACATTTCGCGATGAAGCTAAGTCTTCATTCCATTTTAAAAGATCTCATATAATACTCTATGCTGCATCTTATGATTGGTTTTTATAAATTATACCCTGGTATAATTGCACAAATTCTTAGAAATTATATCTAAAAGTGATTGATATTTCAAACAGTTGGTCAGCCAGTGCTTTACTCTATCGTATTCGCTTCATGAGCCCTTACCACTTTCTAATACTTAAATTGCAAATCTCATGCCAAAATTCAGGATTTTGGAAATTTATTTTAGAAGAATTCTTAAAAAATTAGATTTTATATATCGTTTCGTTATTCTTATTAAATAATTATCTTATATGGCTTCCGGCATTGATATCAATCGTAGCTCCGGTGGCATGATCCATTAGACCACTACACATAAGTCCAATTAAAGGTGCCAGATCTTCGGGAGTCGTTAACTGGTTCAGAGCAATTTCATTCAACACTTTTTCTTCTCCATAAGCTGCTATAAAACTTTCTGCCATTTGGGTTCTTGTAAATCCCGGTGAAACAATAAAAGATTTGATATTTTGCTTACCGAAAGACCTTGCCACACTCCTGGCCAGTGATACCATTCCACCCTTCGAGGCCGCGTAAGCGAGATATTCTTCTGTTTCACCTCTGAAAACAGCCCTGCTTCCGATATAAATAAAACTGCCGGCCCCCATTTTTAAAAAATGGTCAATACCCAATTTGGTAAGTAATCCCACCGCATTTAAATTGATATCCATCGTTCTTTTCCAAACTGCTAACCAATCATCGGTAGATTCACTTGTTGAATGCTTAAGAAAAACACCCGCATTCAATATGATCACATCAATTTTTTTAAAATGAGTAACTACTTCCTTAAAAAGTGAAAATATTTCTTCTTGATTTGCCAGATCTGCCTTAAAAATTTTAGATCCTGAATTTTTATACTTCGAAAGCAACGATTGCGCAGAACTTCTATCGGTATTGTAATGCACCGCCACCTGAGCTCCATTTTCTAGTAGAAATTCTGCCAAACCTTTGCCAATACCCTTAGAAGCACCGGTAAGTAATATTCTTTTATCCTTTAAATCTAATTTGATCATAAATGCTAAACACTTTTTATCCAACCACCATCTACCGGTAATGAAACCCCGGTAATATAACTCGCCCGATCACTGGCTAAAAAAGCAACAGCAGCGGCAAATTCTTCCGGACTTCCAAATCTTTTTAATGGGATATCATTGATGGCTTCATTAAAAGTGGGATTGGCTGCAATCAATTTTTTTAAACGATTTGTTTGCGTGTATCCCGGCATCACGTTATTAACGGTAATATTATGAGGCCCCAACTCGGTTGCTAATGTTTTCATTAGCCCCACTACAGAAGCTCTTACGGTATTTGATAAAATTAAATTTTCTACCGGCTGTTTGACGGCTTGTGAAGTAATTGTTATTATTCGCCCCCATTCATTATCTTTCATACCTGGTAATACGCCTCTTATTAAAGAAACAACGCTACCCAATAATAATTCATAGGCTATATTCCAATCTTCCTGCCGTAACTCTTCAAATTTTCCCGTTGGCGGACCACCCGTATTCGTTACCAATATGTCAATATTATTATAATGTTGCAATACTGCCTTTATCATTTTATCACGATCGGAGGCTACCGTTAAGTCACATTCAACCGCGAAAACATCTCCGGCTCCCACGCTATATATCTGTGCCTTGGCAGTTTCTAATATTTGTTTATTCCTTGCGCAAATGGCCAGATTTGCGCCTTCCTTAGCCAATTCAAGAGCAACGCTTTTTCCAAGTCCTTGACTGGAAGCTGTTACCAGGGCATTTTTACCTTTTAAACCGAAGTTCATATGTATTATTTTCTTAAATAAGTATCTGTTCCATCCAACCAGTCTTCACGAATAGGTGTCCAGGTATCTATTTCTTCTACGTCTCCTATCATCAGTGCTTCATGAGGAACGTTAGATGGAATCACGGCAATATCGCCCGCGTTTAAATCGAAAGTTTCTTCTTTATTTTTACCAAACCAAAACCTAATTGTGCCTGAGATCACTTGGGTTATTTGTTCATTCACATGGCTATGTAATGGCACTAAAAAGCCATCCTTGAACTTCATTTTAGCGATCATTATCTTATCACCATAAACCAGTTTTCTATGCATTTTGGGGGTTACTTCTTCAGTTGGAATTTCATCCCAGTTAATTTTTTTTATCATAATTCTAGTTAATATTTAAAAATACAAATTTTAAGGATGTCATCACATCAACTTTATTAATAAAATTGTTTACAACGAATTTAAATATTGAAGCATCTTTTTTTTCTCGGTAATATTGGGCAGTCTTCCATAGCCGGCCATCATATTGTCTTTAAGATGTTTTGGATTAGAAGTGCCCGGTATCACGCAATTCACAGCCTCATTGGCTAAAATGTATTTTAAAAAATATTGACCCCAGGATGCGATTTCTATTTCTTTACACCATTCAGGTAAGTCTTTACCCCTTACTTTCCTAAACAATGTGCCTCCTGCATAGGGTCTGTTTATAATAACGGCTGTGCCATATTCCTTAGCAACATTTAACAGTTCTTTTTCGGCATTTCTTTCATTTATAGAATAATTAAATTGCACAAAATCAGGTCTCTCTGATTTAATTAACTTGGCTAATGTATTATGAGAAGCATTGGTGTAATGTGTAAATCCAAAATAACGGATTTTCCCATTTTCCTTCCAATTTTTTAAGGTCTTTATATGTGTCTTCCAGTCGACAAGATTATGTATCTGCATAAGGTCCATAGAGTTCCTTTTCATTTTTTGGAAAGAATCATTCATCTGGTCTATTCCTCGTTGTTGACCTTCTATCCATACTTTTGTAGCATAAAAGAATTTATTTTGAACAGTTAATTTTGCGGTTAGCTCGCCTACCACTACTTCAGAACGTCCGTACATCGGACTACTATCTATCATTTTGCCACCCAATTCATTCATACTGATCAAAACTTCAGAAAGTTGTTCTCTTTGGTTTGGATCATTCCCAATATCAAATGTTTGCCAGGTACCCAAGCCTACTATTGGTAACCCTTCTCCTGTTGAAGGAATTTTTCGTTCATTCATTGATTTTTGATTAAAAGAAATTAAGGAAGGTGCAAGAAAACTGGCAATTGCAGTTCCGGCCATTAGTTTTGAAGCCTCACGTCTCGAATACATATTTTTATAATTATTCTTTGTCTTCATCTTTTAAAACACCATAGGTTATTTCTATTTTCCTTTTACCCCAGTTTTTAGCCTTTTTAACATCTATGCCCATATAAATGTCAATCCGGTTTTTCCACCTTTTATGCATTTTATCCTTAACAAAAAAAAGTCCTTCATAACCATCTATTTTTACAGGGGTATTATGCTTTAATCCTAAACCAATAAGGTCTCTTGAGACGGCTATATATTTCTTCCCGGGTAACAGACTATCACCCCATGCAGTTATATGAGGATTGGAAGATGTTTGATTTTTTAATGAATTATAGGCTGTAGCCGTAACTGTAATAGTATGCCAATTGAAATTGTCAATAGGTTCATTATTACAACCATATATCGTTAACAAAAAAAATGTTAATATTATTCTCAATTTCATCCCTAAATCATGTCGAAATATTAAATATAATATATATGATTAAAATGATATTATTTTTTTATGAATCTAGCCACGGCTTTATCCTTTGCCCTTAGAAAATAGATACCTTTTACCAATTTTCTGATGTCGATCGAATTATTCTGCGCAACCTTAGTGGTAAGCACTTTTTTACCTAAAATATCAAGAAGTATTACTTGCTCACCCCTATATGAATCATTTAGAAAAACATAATCGCTTGCCGGATTAGGATAAATAGTAAGTGAATTTAATTTTTCATCATTTATACCAAGTGCCTGATCAGTAGAGCGTTCGTATGAAAATCCACCACCGGCATTACCACTTGTCCAACTAAGGTATTTTACATCAATATAAATATCTTCTGAGATTAAATGAAGTACAAATTCTTTGCCTGGCAACTCTAGATGTGCTAATTCTGATGGCCTTGTTATAGTTTCCCAATCGTCAAAAGTTAAAGTGGCCAAGTTATCCGTTGTGCCAAGCGCCCATTCGGTATCAGCAGGACTTACATTAGAAGCATAGCCGGATTCTGAAAAGGTGTTAAAAAGTCCTTGGTTATTCTTTCTAGTGATCCAAATTATTGACGTAATTCTATCTTGATTAGCAGGCATGGTCCAATCTGCATTATTGGCTTTTGTGAAAGTGATTTTTGAACCGGTCCAAATTGTTTGCGCTTCTCCTTGAAAAGCGACAAAAGCAACAATTAATAAAAATAAAGTAATTCTTGATGTCATGTCTATAGATTTTTTAATTAATAAAACTTCTAATTAGACGGGTTGATATCTAATACAGGTACTAATAATGATTCTAAGTTATTGATTTTTACTGAGATATACAAGAGTTCTCAATGTGGTGATCGGTATTTATAATCTTATTTTCTGAATTTTTATTTAAATAACTTCTTATAATTCGCTGTATATCAATGTTATCATTTCTTAGTTCTATGAACTCATCATAATTTGAAAAGGAATTTATTTTTTTATCTTTTGGAACATAACTAAAGCCTTGATAGATCCCATTTTTTACCATAATAATGGCTTCTTCATGTTCGTGCCTACCCTTTTCTTTTATGATATAAGAATCATTATTTAATAAATCCTCCAAAGCCATGTTTACTCGTTGGTTATAGGAGTCTACATCTTCAGATTTTCTACAAATGCCTCTACATTTTTTAATGTGATAATGAAAGCAGCCACCTGTTATTTGCTGTAAACTGCAATATCTCGGACATAGCTCATGCAATTCACATAACTGTTCTAAAAATGCGCGGCACTGAGATTGTGTATAAAACTTTTGGACTGGGTTTTGTAAAGTTTTTAATCTATCATAGACAATATGTATCACGCCGCGCCTATCTTGATAAGTTGAGATACCATAACTTGGTGTGTTCCTCTTTTGTGAACTATTGTATTTTGGGTAATATGTTTTAATTTCATCAGATTCGAGCAATAAGGCAGTTAATTCATTTCCTGTAAGTTCAAAGGCAATATCAGCAGTTTCGTTACATAACTTTATCTCCTTATTAGTTTTGTTGTAAATATGGCTAAGAACGCGCTGTTTAATGTCTAATGCCTTTCCTACATAAATGATATTTCCGTTGGTATCTTTAAAATAATAGACTCCGGTCTCATTGGGCAATGCATCCAATACTTTTTTTGGTAATAATGGCGGCAAGGTTGCTTGCCTGGATCTATTATTTAAAAAAGTATCGAAAATTCCTCCATTGTCTAATGCTAATAGTTTTTCAAATAAGGTAACAGTAGCCTCTGCATCACCTCTTGCACGATGACGCCCGTTGATCTTTATACCTAAGCTTGTACATAGGCTTCCAAGACTATAAGACCGTTGACCGGGAATTAATTTTCTCGATAACCGAACGGTGCATAGTTTCTTTCTTTTAAATTCGGCTCCTAATGCTTTTAATTCATATTTAATAACATTATAGTCGAAATTGACACTGTGAGCTACAAATATGCAATCCTTGGTATATTCGATTACATCTTTAGCGATCTCGTAAAATTTTGGAGCCGCCCTTACCATGTCATTGGTTATGCCCGTCAATCCAGAAATACGATAACTAATCGATGTTTCGGGATTCACGAGTGAAGTAAATTCTTTAATTATCTTTTGACCATCATGAACGAAAATTGAAATCTCAGTAATTTTATTGCCTTGTGCGCCTAAGCCGGTTGTTTCTATGTCTACAATGGCATACATTATTTATGATTCCAATCAATTATATTTAGCTTCATTTTATATAAATTTTGTTATAAATTAATTCATGCTTTACACACCAATATACTAATTTTAAGAATTGCTCATTCTATACATTTCTTTTAAAAGAATTTCGGGGTCCTGATTGGCGGTTAATTCGGTAAGTAATTTTTGCTCTCCATAAAGTATCTGATCATACTTGTGGAATTCCGGGGTGTTTTGATTGATCTTTTTTATTTTATGCAATACAGAAACACATCGCTCTACAGCCACGATATTCATCATTCTTTTAAATTGATGATTATTGAATTGAGGCTGACCTAATTCGTCGATTAAATGTTTAAAATGGCGCGAATATCTCACCTCTCAAAATTATAAAAAGTCGTATGAAAAGCTTGCTCAAGTATGTAGCATTTTATAAAAAAAGCAGGCTAACTAGCCTGCTTTTTGTGAATTACATTTTTTATTGAAATTTAGATAGCTTGAGGAAGTGCTTTAACATGTGCATAAACTTCTACATTGTTAAGGATCAACTCAACTTGTTCTTTGAACATCTTTATCCCTTTTACATCATTAAGTTCACCTTCAGGTGAAATCGCTTTAACTCCATAAATTAAACCATCCTTATTGATAGCTTTAATATGAATAATATTTCCGGAACGATTAATTCCTTTAATATCAAGTTTTTCGCCTTCCGGTGTAATAGCCTTGATATCGTATAATGTTCCATCTTCACCAATAGCGTTCATGGGAATATATTTATCCTTGCTTACCAATAATTTAACCGGTAACTGTTTCATTTCTCCAACAAAGGTCTTTACATTTAACAAACTGCGCTGATCGGCATCTTGTATCGCTTTTACATCAAAGGAATTACCATCTTTATCAAAAGCTTTTACGGGCAAGGTATATCCATCTGGATGAATTGATACAATATGCCAAAGGAAATTATTGCCAATATCACCTGTTTGTGGTAATGCCTTTACATGGGCATAAATATTATGTCCCAGAAATTGATACTCAATGTCTTCATTAGAAGTTTTAACCCCTTTTACGTCGTTCAATTGCCCTGTTGGGCTAATTGCATGTACAGCATAGCTATTGCCGTTCTTATCGATCGCCTTGATATGGATAATATTTCCGTCACGTTTAACCCCTTTAACATTTAATCTTTCTCCATTAGAGGTTATGGCTTTGACTCCGTAAAGAGTACCATCTCCGGTAATAACTTTTACCGGAGCCATATTATCTTCATTGGCTAATATCTTAACGGGCAAAATTTCACCCTTAACAAAAGCTTTAATATCTAACAAGCTTCTTTGATCTGCATCTTGAATGGCCTTAATATCATAGGTATTTCCATAGCTATCTATTGCTTTAATTTCTAAAAAATTACCATCGGGATAAATAGCTCTTACAGACCAATAAATAACTTCGCTATTTACATCTTCGACAATAGCGAGAGGCTCTTCCATTTTATCGGATTTTTCTGTGCAGCTAACAAAAAAAATTAATAATCCAACAAAAATGAATAGAGGCTTAAATGGGAATGAAAATGTTAAGTTAGTTGAATTTCTCATATCACTATTTTTATTGTTAATTTAATTTTATCGATTAATTCAACAGTTCTACAAATAATTACTGGTGTAAAACTATTTGAAAATCATATAAATTTAATTCTTAAACAATTGAAATAGCATGATATAAATCAGTTTCTTAAAATTTTTAAAGCAAGTTGATCAATGAAAAATGGTTTTATGCTAATTTTCCATCATAAATATATTTCTGGGTCATAAAATCATTAGGATATTTCCTTAATGCCTCTTCCTTTTTCTCAGTATCTTTTGCCGCATTCATATAATTCTTAGCTGCAAGTTGTTTATCGTAAATGTACTTTTGCATTGTAAAATTAGAGGGATAATACTTGCTAACAAATGATTTAATTTGAGGGTCTGTAACTTTTTGCATATAACTATAGGCAGATAACATTTCTTGGTAAATATAATTCTGAGCCTCGATATCATCAGGGTATTTGTTATATGCTTGAGCTCTCAATTCAGATTCAATAGAATTTTGCCTAG
>CBDUPN010000072.1:0-9895 GCA_965369125.1 uncultured Aureibaculum sp.
CCTGCATCGGGAAGCACAGTAGTATCTGTTAAAGTAACTGTTCCCAAATCAAGGGGGCATTCGTCATTACCCCATCTTACCCAAACATCATAAGTCCCAACTGCTAATCCGGAATAAGTAACTGAACCACTATTATCCGCAACGGAAGTTTCATATGAAGCTTGATCATCTAAACTAAATTCAATACCAGTCCGATCAGGATGGTCTGGAAACGTAAATGTAATAGAACCATTATCAACAGTACAAGTTGGATCTACACTTGAGACAGTTGCTGTAGGATTTGATTCAACTTTTACTTGTACAACATCAGAATCTGTACAATTAGTATTGCTATCTGTTACTGTTACCGTATAACTAACAAAAACGTCAGCATTATTATTCCCTGCGGGAGATACTGAAATGCTTTGTGTTGATTCGCCAGTACTCCATAAATATGTATAGGTTCCACTTCCTCCAGCAGCTGAAGCAGTTAAGGTAACCGATTCTCCTTGACAAATTTCTTCATCAGTTCCGGCGTTTGCGGTTGGGGGTGTAGGATCATTTAGTGTCACACTTAAAGGTGTTCCTGAACACCCTAATAGGCTTGCAACAATATTTGTATAAACGCCTTCTGTAAGGCCCGTAATTGAAATTTGTCCGCTTGCATTTGACGCAAAATTCGCTGGTGGCACAGGAGTACCATCACCGGTATAGCTGACACTATAAATTGTTGAAACTGATAATCCGCTTATCGTGATAATACCATCTGAACCGCCACAAGTCGTTGGATCTGTACCTGAAGCTACATAAGAAACATCAGGAACACTTAAAGTAACTTCTGCAGAGGTTACCGGATTACAAACATAGGTACTACTACCAATAATAACGCGATATTGGTAAGCATTCATTCCCTCAGTAGCCCCTGTAATATTTAGAGTTGCTGTGGTTACACCAGAATAAACTCCCCCGTTACTGAGATCAGCAAAGGAAACTCCACCGTTGGTGCTTAATTGCCATTGATAAGTTATGTTTGAACCAGCTGCAACAACAGTAAAACTTCCGTTATCTCCGGCACAAATAGTTTGATCTATGGGTTGTGTTGTAATTGAATTTGCCGACCCCGCTTCTTGAAAATCATAAACCGAGTTTGAATCTCCATCCGCAGGTGTAGTATATCCATCTGACCCTGAAGTTACCAAACCATCAACATTTATGGCGACAGGTGAAGAACCAAGCAATCCATCACTATCATTATCCGTATATCCCGCTTCGTCAACATCATTACAACCATCGCCGTCTGAATCTAATTGGACAACATCTCTAACACTATCTGTATTTGTATCGGTAACCGTATAATTAATGATGCCACTTTCTGCAACTGTTTCTACCGTATCATAAACTCCATTGGCGCCAACCGCTGCCGGAACCGTAGCGCCGTCTATCCTTCCATCAGCATCGGCATCATTTACGCCGGCTACATTTAATGCGCCACCTTCAATAATATCATAAATACCATCATTGTCTGAATCGAGATCCATGCTATCGATCACACCATCACCATCGGTATCTAAACTGCTTATTACCCCATTGGCATTTAATGAGGATCCGTTTGCCGCTGCATAATCTGCATCTTTATAATTAAGGACACCATCACCATCATCATCAATATTCGGATCGGAAGTGAGGCAAGAATAAGGATTGGAAACTATTGAGTTTATATTAAAATTGTTGGATTGGGAAGATCCTGTGGGGAATGTACTATTAACAACTATCGTTGCGTCGACAGTTATTGTGTAATTATAAGTTCCAGCCGGTACATTGATACCATCTCCATAACTATCAAAAATGGTAAACGTATAATTTCCATTTTCTGAAGCAGTCACATTTTGGGTAACGGTTGTTTGAGGTACCGCATAGGGTCCTCCACTGGCAATGACTGTTGATGGGCTATTGAGGGTCCAGGTTGTTTCTGCCGGCCAGTTATCTAAATCAATAGAAACTCCAATTGCTGCAGTAAGATTCAATGCATTTGGATCAGTACCACATAATTCTTGAGTGTCGGTAATACCATCATTATCATCGTCTAGATCAATATTATTATCCACACCATCACTATCGCTATCGGTAACCGTAGGAATGTTAACATCTCTAAAATCTACATCGCCACCGGTAAACACATCGCCATCAGTATCGGGTAAAATTACAGGTGCTGTTAAGGGATTGTCTATGGTACCACCTGGGTCTGAATAATCACCTGTAGCGTCAACATTATCATCAAGGCCATCTCCATCTGCATCTGTCCCTGCCAAGGTAAGTCCTGCTTCTGAGGTGTCTAATGCATCTGCATTATCACTATCAGTATCTTTATAATCGGGATTATCAGTTCCATCTGTATTCACAGGAGTTAAACCTTCCCCTCCACCTGGAATGCTTTCGTAGGCGTCATCCAGTCCATTAAAATCTGTGTCAAGACCACTTGGGGCCGTATAGGTCAATGTTGCCTGGGCCTCCACATTGTCTGGAATACCATCGCCATCGGTATCCAGATCTAACAGATCTGGAATACCGTCGCCATCAACGTCTCCAGTTCCTTCCACAGTATCGATAATACCATCATTATCATCATCGATATCTGTCTCATCATATAACCCATCGCCATCTGTATCGGTGAGACATGAAGCGAAAAAGACAACCTGCTGGGTAAAATTATAACCTGACCTTCGGCCATTTGGGATGTTTAAAAAAGAAATAGCCGCATCACCGGAATTGGTTACTGTATTTGGGTTGGTAATTCTATATACCCTTGTTATATTACTTCTAGTGTAATATAAATTATTATCAGGCCCTAACTGTACACCTGATTGGCCAGAACCAGTTACCTGTGCAGAACTATTACTACCAATAATATGCACCCAAACAGGATCTGACCAACCAATAGCCTGGCCCTGTGACCTATTATAATTCGTAGGTTGATGTGCGAAGAACAATCTGCCACCGTCTGGCGAAAATTCTACACTATACCCTGTAAATGTATTTAAAGTAGTGGATAATGGTACTTGTGTCCAGGCACCAATGGCCCCAGACTTTGCATCGAAAGAAGCATAAAAAACACCACCATTGGTTGTCGAACCACCCCCCTCCATGGCAAAGGCGATCATATCATTTTGTGGCGAAAATCGTATGGTAGCCCTTTCACCTCTGATTGGAATGTTGATAGGGAGGCTAACAGTAATATCAGGATTATTAGCTCTAGCAGGCGTTAATAAGTTGGTAGCATTTACTTGCCATAAACGAATACTACCGGCACAATTCGAAGTACATGCGCCATTATCGTTGGCTATGGTTGCTACCCAGGCACCACAAGCCGCCCCATTATTGGTGCCGTATAAGCTCTCTGTAGCATTATTTTGTAATAAATTATTCTTAGTTAGAACTGTCTTGGAAGCAATGTCAACCGTAGAATAGTACACAGTGTTATTACCATTCTCGTTACTTCCGTTACCATGTAAAATATAAACCTGGGTAAGATTCTGACCCGGAAGCGGCATGACCACGGCCATTTGTGTTCGTGTAGCATTCGTATTTAAACCACTACCATTAGTGTATAATACACCATTGTTATCTCTAACGGTACCATTGTCGACGTAAAAAAGTAAATTTCCTGTTACGGGATCACTCCAGGCTGAAGTGGCTTCGAAAGCGCCATCGGAAGGCAGTGTGCCGGTTACTGTAGGTGGGCCGGTTCTGAAGTCCATTAAATAACCTCTACCATTCCACCAATGGGCATCAAAGGTCTGCCCCACCATTGTTGTAGTAACAATAGCAAAGAAGATAAAGAATAAAACTCTTATCCTATTTTTTAAAGTGGCCAATTTTAAATTCTATTTTTTTACACTGTAATTATTTAATCATAATTTTTATGATTTAAGATTGATGTTTATTCTATTATAAAACAATCCAACATGAAAAAACCCTACTTCAAACTGCATACAGATCTAGAAGCAAGGGTTATTAAATAGTTAAACGAATTGTTAATTAAGGGCAATATATTTTTCACTACAATTTTATTATAAGATCAAGGCCAATATCTCTATTAGAGCAACCCTTAATTCTCCCCTTATTACTAAAGCAAATATATATTTTCAAGGTCAAATTGTTAACATTTTGTTAATAACCTCGAACCATTGTTAATAAGTCGCTTCCGTGTTGTTGATAAGATTAACGGCTTTACCTTTTAAATATTGTATTAATTCCTTCTAAAAAACTGAATAATCAAAGCTAATAATTACCAAAAAGGAATTGTCTGAATTGTTTTCTATTTCATCTTTTTAAATTATATTTGCACTTATTTAGAACGAATCTATATAATTATGATACAAGTTTCTGAAATAGCTAAAAACAAGGTTATTGAGCTCATGAAAGAAGATGGCTATGATGCATCTAAAGATTTTGTTCGGGTAGGTGTAAAAAGTGGCGGTTGTTCCGGCCTATCTTATGATCTTAAATTTGACAATGAGCAACACGAAAATGATAAAGTTTTTGAAAACAACAATGTTAAAATAGTTGTAGATAAAAAGAGTTTTCTTTATCTGGTTGGCACTACACTTGATTATTCCGGAGGGTTGAATGGTGCCGGTTTTGTTTTTAAAAACCCGAATGCAAATAGAACATGTGGCTGTGGCGAAAGCTTTTCGCTTTAATTTGAACGAATGAGCAAATATACTGAAGACGACTTAAAAAAAGAACTCGAAACCAAAGAGTACGAATACGGATTTTATACCGATATAGAATCCGATAAATTTCCTATTGGATTAAACGAAGATATCGTTCGGGCAATTTCCAAAAAGAAAAATGAACCTGAATGGATGACGAAATGGCGATTGGAGGCCTTTAAAATATGGCAAAATATGACAGAGCCCGATTGGGCAAATGTTACTTATAAAAAGCCTGATTTTCAAAATATTAGTTATTATTCTGCTCCAAAGAAAAAACCAGAATTAGAAAGTTTAGACCAAGTTGATCCAGAATTATTGGAGACCTTTAAAAAACTAGGGATTTCTATCGAAGAGCAAAAACGACTTTCGGGTGTAGCGGTCGACATTGTAATGGACTCAGTTTCGGTGGCTACTACTTTTAAAAAGACCTTAGCAGAAAAAGGGATTATATTTTGTCCTATCTCTGAAGCCATTCAGGAACATCCTGAATTGGTAAAAAAATATATGGGTTCTGTAGTGCCTAGAACCGATAATTTTTATGCTGCTTTGAATAGCGCTGTATTTAGTGATGGATCCTTTTGTTATATACCAAAAGGTGTGCGATGCCCAATGGAACTATCAACTTATTTCAGAATAAATGAAGGTGGTACCGGACAATTCGAGCGCACTTTGGTAATAGCCGATGAAAGCAGTTATGTGAGTTATCTTGAAGGCTGTACAGCTCCGCAAAGAGATGAAAATCAATTACATGCCGCGGTTGTTGAACTGATCGCATTAGATAATGCCGAGATAAAGTATTCCACGGTTCAGAATTGGTATCCGGGTGGGAAAGATGGTAAAGGCGGGGTTTTTAATTTTGTTACCAAAAGAGGTTTATGTGAAGCCAATGCAAAAATATCCTGGACACAGGTTGAAACAGGGTCTGCCATCACGTGGAAATATCCATCATGCATATTGAAAGGAAATAATTCGGTCGGTGAGTTTTACTCTATTGCTGTTACCAACAACTATCAGCAAGCCGATACGGGTACGAAAATGGTCCATTTAGGAAAGAACACCAAAAGTACGATCATCTCAAAAGGAATATCGGCAGGGAAATCACAAAATTCTTATCGCGGTTTGGTTCAAATAAATTCAAGAGCAGATAATGCGCGTAATTTTTCTCAGTGCGACTCCTTATTAATGGGTAATAATTGTGGTGCGCATACATTCCCTTATATAGAGGTAAAAAATAAATCGGCTCAAGTAGAACATGAAGCTACGACTTCTAAAATTGGAGAAGACCAATTATTTTATTGTAATCAGCGTGGTATCGATACTGATAAAGCCATTGCATTAATTGTGAATGGTTTCAGTAAGGAAGTTTTGAATAAATTACCCATGGAATTTGCTGTTGAAGCTCAAAAATTATTAGAAATTAGTTTAGAAGGATCCGTAGGATAAATAAATAAGAATGTTAGAAATAAAGAATTTACACGCAAAAGTAGAAGATAAAGATATTCTCAAAGGAATAAATCTAAAAGTGAAAGCCGGTGAGGTTCATGCTATTATGGGACCTAATGGTTCCGGTAAAAGTACCCTTTCATCCGTTATCGCAGGTAAAGAAGAATATGAAGTAACAAAAGGTGAAATCTTGTTGAATGATGAAGATCTCGACGATCTGGCACCTGAAGAAAGAGCACATAAAGGAATATTCATGTCGTTTCAATATCCTGTAGAGATACCAGGTGTTACTGTAACTAATTTTGTTAAGACTGCTATTAATGAAACCCGTAAGGCCAGGGGACTTGAAGAACTTCCTGCCAAAGATATGCTTAAAAAAATCAGAGCAACGGCAGAACTATTAGAGATCGATAGAAAATTCTTGTCCAGATCACTCAACGAAGGTTTTTCTGGAGGAGAAAAGAAAAGAAATGAGATCTTTCAAATGGCCATGTTGGAACCCAAATTGGCTATTCTAGACGAAACAGATTCAGGATTGGATATTGATGCATTAAAGGTGGTGGCTAATGGTGTAAATAAATTTAAAAGTAAAGATAATGCAGTTATCTTAATCACACATTACCAACGATTATTAGATTATATAGTGCCCGATTTTGTTCACGTTTTACATGACGGAAAAATTGTAAAATCTGGAGGAAAAGATTTGGCAATGGAATTGGAAGCAAAAGGATACGACTGGTTGAAATAATTTGAAAATGGACTTGAAAGAAAAATTAATTACGTCGTTTTTGGCATTTGAAAATAACGTTAGTACAGATACTGAAACTGACTTACATGAAATAAGATCAAAAGCATTTTCTTTTTTCGAACAAAATGGTTTCCCAACCAAAAAAGACGAAGAGTGGAAATATACTTCGTTAAAATCTTTATTGAATCATAATTATAATATTTTTCCGGATGCCGAAAATTTAATTCAGCTGGCAGATGTTAAGAGATATTTTTTACACGAAATAGAATCTTATAAAATCGTTTTTATCGATGGTGTTTATAGTTCATTTTTATCAGAAACAACCCATGATGGGTCTGACATTTGTCTGCTTTCTACTGTCTTAAAAAGACCTAAATACAAAATGGTTATTGACCATTATTTTAACACGATCGCTTCAAAATCGAACAGCATCACAGCTTTAAATACTGCATTTTCTAAGGAAGGGGCCTATGTACATATCCCCAAGAATACGGTATTGCAAAAACCAATTCAGATAATGCATTTCTCTACCGGAAAAGAGGCCGAAGTGATGTTACAGCCTCGAAATTTAATTATAGTAGGAGAAAATTCGCATGTTCAAATAGTAGAGCGTCATCAAAGTCTTTCTGAAAATGTAGTTTTAACAAATTCAGTAACAGAAATCTTTGCAGGTAAGCGGGCCATTGTAGATTATTATAAAATTCAAAATGATCAAAAAACGGCTTCACTTATAGACAATACTTATGTTAAACAACAACAACAAAGTATTGCCTCTGTAAATACTTTTTCTTTCGGTGGTAATTTTACACGCAATAATTTAGAGTTTTATCAAGAAGGAGAGCATATTACTTCTAACCTAAATGGAATCACGATAATTGGTGATAAGCAATTGGTTGACAATCATACCTTGGTTAATCATAAATTTCCAAATTGCGAAAGCCACGAATTATATAAAGGCATTTATGCCGATAAGTCTACAGGCGTTTTTAATGGTAAGGTAATCGTTGAAAAGGAAGCTCAAAAAACAAATGCTTTTCAGCAAAATAATAATATTTTAATAGATGATGGGGCTTCTGTTAATGCGAAACCTCAACTTGAAATTTTTGCCGATGATGTTAAATGTTCTCATGGCTGTACCATCGGTCAATTAGATGAGAATGCATTGTTTTATATGAGGTCACGAGGTATACCCAAAAAAGAAGCCAATGCACTTTTATTATACGCATTTGCCAATGATGCATTACAAAAAATCAAGATCCCTGATCTGAAAACAAAAATTACAAAATTGATTGCCTCGAAGTTAGGGGTTACATTGGGTTTTGAAATTTAATTGATTGAGGAAATAATTCTTTTTAAAAAATCATTGAAATCAAAAATCGGTTCTTCAGTTAAGCCCATTCTTACTATTACCAATTCCATAGAGGGTATTATAAACACTCTTTGCCCCTGATATCCATTGGCAGAAAATAGGTCTTTTGGCGCATCGGGATAAACTCCGCCGGCATTTAGCCAAAAATGACCGCCATACTGTCCGTCGGAACCATTGGTTGGCGTCGTAACATAATCTACCCATGATTCATCGAAGATCTGTTCGCCGTTCCAATTTCCCCCTTTTAAATACAATAAACCGAATTTCGCCCAATCACGAGGGGTCGCCCAACCATAAGAAGAACCTACATAATTCCCCGAAAGATCAGTTTCAATTAACATAGAATGCATTCCAATCTTATCAATTAAATCGGTATACCAGAAATCTAAATATGCCTGATGTGAATTAAATTGATTACGGAGAATACCGGATAATAAATTAGTGGTTCCAGAAGAGTAATTCCAGCTTTCATTTGGTTTACCAACCAATGGTTTTTCCTCCTGTATTATAGTCATGTCTTTGGCTAAAAACAACATTTTAGTGACGTCAGAAATAGAATTATAATCCTCTTCCCATTCCAGGCCACTATTCATATGAAGCAGGTCGTTAATAGTGATCTTTGCTCGCTCGTCATCCCTCCATGAATCCACGGGAGCCTTATCGTTAATATTTAATCTTCCTTGCTTTTGCAGTATGCCAAACATTGTTGCTGTGATACTTTTGGTCATTGACCAGCCCAGTAACTTTGAGTTCTTATCAAAACCATCAGCATATTGCTCGCCTATGATCTGGTCTTTGTAAATAACCAAAACACTTCTGGTTAAATAGAGACTATCAAAAGCATGATTAATGGCTTCTTTTAATTCTGTATAGTTAACATTATTAAATATGGTATCCTTTTGATCATGATCCCCATAAGGAAATGACAATTCATTCTCAATTTTATCCCTTCTGGGAATTAAATCCGATTTACCTCTGTCATTATTATCCAATAGTAAAACGCTTCCCAATCCTTCTCTGTAAATAGCTTTACGAGTTAGCAAACCGTATACGGACGCGGTGGTTAATTTTTCGTTCTGATCAATTTTATCTGAGGCCAAATTTACCGGTGAAAAATTATTATCGGTATTATCGGTAAATTCAAAATCCCTGTCGGCTAAAAAAACCGATGAATTCATATTTTTGGCCGAGTAACCCGCAATAATATTTAATCTGGGGTAGTTTGTAAATGCTACATAAATTAGAATTAACAAGAGAAGAAGTGTACCGTATTTTATAAATTTTTTCACAATTTTATTAGGGTTAAAATTTATCGCAAACAAATATAAATTAATCTTATTGAATTGTTGTTAGTTTCGTAATTTTGTATTTAGAACGATTCTAAAAAAGGAACATGTTTGATATTGAAAAAATAAGGGCAGATTTTCCAATTCTGAAACGAAAAGTTAATGGCAAGCCATTGGTATATTTCGATAATGCAGCCACATCTCAAAAACCCAACCTTGTAATTGATTCCATCGTAGATTATTACAGTAATTATAATGCGAATATTCACAGAGGTGTTCATAGTTTAAGTCAGGAAGCTACGGATGCTTATGAAAACGCCCGTAAAAAAATTCAGCTTCATTTCAATGCAAAATT
>CBDUPN010000073.1:0-9621 GCA_965369125.1 uncultured Aureibaculum sp.
TGGCTTTTTGGTGATGATAACTCAGCCAAGCAAAAGTTAATTGATAAAATTTTAATCAATGAAAAAAGCCTCAGTTAAAACCGAGGCTTTTTTGTTCTAATGATTTCAAGATCAAAGTGTACCTCTATTGGCTTGTTCACGCTCTATGGCTTCGAATAAGGCCTTAAAATTACCCACGCCAAAAGATTGTGCTCCTTTTCGCTGAATAACTTCAAAGAACATCGTTGGCCTGTCAACAACCGGTTTTGTAAAGAGTTGTAATAAATAACCTTCTTCATCGCGGTCGATCAATATGCCGTGTTCTTTCAACACTTCTACTTTTTCGTCAATTTTTCCTACTCGCTCCAAGAGGTCGTCGTAATATTCTTCTGGTACATATAGAAATTCCACGCCTCTATCTCTCATGGCAGAAACCGTAGCAACGATGTCGTTAGTAGCTACAGCGATATGTTGTACTCCCGGACCATTATAAAAGTCCAAATATTCTTCTATTTGAGATTTCTTTTTACCTTTTGCAGGTTCGTTTATTGGAAATTTTATTCTGCCGTTTCCATTGCTCATCACCTTACTCATCAAAGCGGTATAATCGGTAGAAATATCATCATCGGTAAACGAAATTATTTGTGCAAAACCCATAGTTTTGGCATAAAATTCACACCATTTTTTCATTTCACCCCAACCTACATTGCCTACCATATGGTCTATAAACTTTAAACCTACGGGGCTGGGATTATAATGCGATTCCCATTTTCGATAACCTGGTAAGAAAACACCCTTATAATTTTTGCGTTCAACAAAAATATGAACTGTCTCCCCATAAGTATATATTCCTGAGCGTATTACATGTCCGTCTTTATCTTCTTCCTTGGTAGGTTTCATAAAGGGCTTTGCTCCTCTTTTGGTAGTTTCTTCAAATGCCTTTGTGGCGTCTTCAACCCAAAGGGCTACTACTTTTACGCCATCACCGTGCTTGTTGATATGTTCATTAATCGGCCCTCCTTCCTCTAAAGAGGTAGTCAGTACCAAACGTATCTTATCTTGACGTAATACATAAGAAACCTTGTTTTTCATTCCGGTTTCTAGTCCTGCAAAAGCTTCTGATTGAAATCCGAATGCCGTTTTATAGAAATGAGCCGATTGTTTTGCATTACCCACATAAAGTTCTACATAATCGGTACCTAACAAAGGAAGAAAATCTTCGGCTTCTTCAAATATTTTTTTTATACCATACTCGGTATTTTGTAGATCTTTTAAATTTTTTATCTCTGCCATAATATTTTCTTTTAATGATTATTTTCTAACCATGATTGATAATAGTCGCCAGTATCAATTTTTAGGGCATCTTCGGTAACCATTAAAGGCTTAAAAGTATCTACCATGACTGCTAATTCCTTGGTTTCTGTTTGCCCTATACTTCGCTCCATAGCACCCGGGTGTGGTCCGTGTGGTATACCGGCCGGATGAAGTGTGATTTGACCAACACCTATATTATTTCTGCTCATAAAATCACCATCGACATAATACAATACCTCATCAGAATCAATATTGCTATGATTATATGGTGCAGGAATCGATTGCGGGTGATAATCATATAGTCGTGGTACGAAAGAACAAATCACAAAAGCGCTCGTCTCAAAAGTCTGATGTACCGGAGGTGGCTGGTGCACCCTTCCTGTAATAGGTTCAAAATCATGAATCGAAAATTTATACGGATAATTATATCCATCCCAACCTATAACACTAAAAGGGTGATACGCATATACATATTCGTGGATCATATCTTGTTTCTTAACTTTTAATAGAAAATCTCCTTTATCGGTAAAAGTTTCTAATGCATTTGGCGGATGCATATCTCGTTCACAAAACGGACTATGTTCCAAATGCTGTCCGAACCAATTTCGGTATCGTTTGGGTGTATATATAGGATGTTTAGATTCAACAATAAACAACCTGTTATCTTCGGTATCAAAATCAATTTGATAGATCATCCCTCTTGGAATTACCAGGTAATCACCATATTCAAAATCAATATTTCCTAAAAAGGTCCTTAATTTCCCTTTTCCTTTATGTATAAATATCACTTCATCAGAATCGGTGTTTTTATAAAAATAGTCCTTTAATGATCTTTTGGGTGCTGCCAATACAATATGGCAATCGCTATTCGCTAATATTATTTTTCTGCTTTCTAAAAAATCGTTTACAGCAGGAACATCGAAACCATTTAAACTTAGTGATTTCATATTCTTTGAAACAGCAATTTTAGGGGCAACATCATAAGACTTCAGAACTTCTTTTACTTGAGTAGGCCTATGCGTATGGTAAAGAAGGGATGACATCCCATCAAAACCTATGGTCCCAAATAATTCTTCATAATAATATTTTCCTTCGGGACTCTTAAAAATAGTATGTCTTTTAGAAGGTATCTTACCTAATTTATGATATCTAGGCATATTAAAAATGTTTATTTAATGAATAAAAGTTTATGAATCTGAGAACCTTTTTAATTACTCGGGATTCCTCTTAATTAAGAATTTGAGAAGTAATTTCAATTCTTTAAATGGAGCATTCATATTAACACTAACATTTCCGATCTTAACAAAGATAAGTAAAATATTAGTACTTAATTATTGACAAATATGAGTTGGTTAAGCGCCCAATTCTACCACTTCTTTGATCTGGGGAGCATACTTTTTAATTGTTGCTTCTACCCCATTTTTCAAAGTCATTTGATTTACGGTACACCCTGTACATGCACCTTGCAGTTGAACCGTGACAATATCATTATTAATAGAGACTAATGAAATGTCTCCACCATCAGCTTGTAAAAAAGGCCTTATTTCCGTCAAGGCATGTTCAACAATACTTGTCAATTTCTGTTTTTCCATGAATTTAACTTTTAACGGCACTACAACCTGCCATCGTAGTGATCTTAACAATCTCAGTTGGCGGTAAATCCTTATTTCGCTTCACCAATTGGGTGATCATATTTTTTGTAATATTGATAAATGACTCCTCCAGTGCAGTATCATTTTGTAAGGCCACTGGATGGCCAACATCTCCAGCTTCACGGATACTCTGAACCAATGGAACTTCTCCTAAAAACGTTGTATCTATATCGGCAGAAAGGTTTTTTGCTCCATCTTTACCAAAGATATAATATTTATTATCAGGTAATTCAGCAGGCGTAAAATAACTCATGTTCTCTACAATTCCCAATACAGGTACGTTAATGTTCTCTTGTTGGAACATGGCAACGCCTTTTTTGGCATCGGCTAGTGCAATATTTTGAGGTGTACTAACAATTACGGCACCTGTAATCGGAACAGCCTGTACAATAGACAAATGAATATCCCCAGTTCCTGGAGGTAAATCTATCAACATAAAATCCAACTCTCCCCAATCAGCGTCAAAGATCATCTGATTCAATGCTTTAGATGCCATTGCACCTCTCCAAATAACTGCTTGATTAGGTTGTGTAAAAAATCCCAGCGAAAGAAGTTTGACGCCATAATTTTCTATAGGCTTCATTTTAGATCTTCCATCCACATCAACGGCTAATGGTTTTGCATCGGCCATATCAAACATAATAGGCATGGATGGTCCGTAAACATCAGCATCTAAAATCCCTACTTTGAAACCCATTTTTGAAAGTGTTATAGCTAGATTAGCGGTAATGGTAGATTTTCCCACACCCCCTTTGCCAGAGGCAATAGCTATTATATTTTGGATTCCGTCAATTTTTTTTCCACTTATGGTATTTGTAGTTGTTGTTTCAGGTACCTCAACTTTCACATTTACCCTGACATCCGCTTTTTGATAAACTTTATCATGAATAACCTTCATAATATCTACTTCCACTCTTTTCTTTGCTTGTAAAGTTGGGTTAGAAATAGTTACATCAACAATAACTTCTTTACCGAAAGTCACCACGTTTTTAATTGAATTGCTCTCGACCAGACTTTTACCCTCTCCCGGGGCTGTGATCGTTTCCAAAGCTTTGTATATATCTTGCTTATTTATCTTCATGCTTTTTTATATTGATTCTAAATTACAAAGATACTGCTTACAATTTAATTTATGAAAGGAATTAATGGAACAATTATAACATTAAAATAAGTTTAAGAAAAGCCATTCGTTTACTTCAGAATGAAAGATTCTGACATTTCCCAATTAGCTCTTATATCTAAAATCGTCTCTATATATTCGACCTCCTCAGGTTGGGTTTTTGATAAGAAATTTCCGGTATCCCATTTTTTGTTTTTATTATCATCAAAAATAATTCTGATGAGATATTTGGCGGGAACAAGATCAATAAAAGTATATTCTTGTTCATTTTCTGCATATATTTCATCTACAAGGGTACCTTTTTCTGTTATAAGCTGAACAATGACCGGATATCTTTTAATATTTTGTAATGTAAGGTATAGGTTTCCATAATCAGCCGGTTTTCTAATATTCATCTGATATTTTAGCGTGTCGTTAACATTACCATAAAAATCGACAATCGCTTCAGGTAACAATTTCAGCTGATACCTTTTGCTGAATTCCTTGTTGAATTCTAGTTCGAGTTCTGTTCTATCTTTCATCAAGGTTAATGTGTGTGCTATAGCAATACTATCACTTATAGTTAAACTAATCTTGGACGTATCTATTGATTGAATAGGAATATTGCTGGTAAGTTTGAATTTATCCCTTAAATGAAGGATTGATGTTATAGAGCTTTTTAGTTCAAGAGAATCTATTTCTTTATTCCTTAATTTCACTACAACGGTATCCCGATAATCACGATTCACAACGGCTAATTGCAAAGAATCCTTACTATTCTCTTTAAACCAGTAATTCAAGGTGTCCTTATTTTTCTCTAAAGCAGTATAATACTTGAATTTTTCCGGCTCATCAAGGGCAACTATTTTCAAACTATCGGGTTTACCTTCAAAACCCAATTGAATATGTCCCTTTTTTATTTCAGAAGGCCTTACAAGTTTAAATGGTAATTCCTCCTTGAATAAGTTAAGCACATAGGTACTATCAGTAGGTACAAATATCTTATCGTTGATAAAAGCGATTTTATCGACTTTCGGGTCGAATTTGTAATTTTTAGCCACGTCTTTTAATCCTACCAGTAAATAATAACCCGCCTTGATATTAGTTATTTCCCAAGCAGCAGTATCGAGGGTATTTCCTACATAATAAGGCTTTTCATTATAGATGATAGAATCTGTAAATTCTTTATTGATCTCATAAAGCATCACAGAAATATTCTTTCCGGGATCTTTTTGAAACGCGTCTTTTACCCTTCCTGATACTTTTAGCGAATCGATCACATCACCTGTTGAAAAAACATACTTAAAATTGCGCAATATATTCCCTTCGGTATTGTCTATGATGCTCTGACCGAAATTAAAAGTATAGGTGGTGTTTTCTTTTAAAGTATCTAGTATTTTAATAGAAATATATTTGCTGGGAGTTCCAATAGGTTTTATAATCGGTTGAAATTTTAAGGGTGGTGATACGATCAATTGATTTAATAGATCTTTAAGTTTAATATATTCGTCAAAATATATTCTAATTTCTTTTTCATTAAAATTGGTAGTTAAATGCGGAGGTTTCGCACTTACCAATATTGGAGCTGTTTCATCTTTTGGACCTCCTTCCGGACGTCCCCTTCGCGCACAATCTGTGATCAACAAGGCAATTAAAAGTAAAAATGCAATCGATGAAAAGTGTTTGATCATTCTTAGAGTTTATTTACAAATTAACAACTATTTTTAATCTTAATACACACAAATAAGGCAATATTAATCGGTGTAAGCCATTGTTGCAAAACTAAATTTTATATTCTTGGTTTTCGATAAAGCCAAAGCGCAGGCTTCTAACGTTGCTCCTGTTGTAAGCACGTCATCAATGATTAATACATGTTTGTTTTCGAAAATTTTCTTGTTTTCTAGATAAAATATCTCACTTACATTTTTCCAGCGTTCCAGTCGCTGTTTAATGGTTTGCGTGCCTGTATCCGATTTCTTTATTAAAATATTTTCTAAGAATGGTATCTTCAAAACTTCCTCAAGGCCATTGCCAAAATATGTTAATTGATTATATCCTCTTTTTTTTAATTTTTTAGGATGCAGTGGTACCGGTATAATATAATCAACACCCTTAAATCTTTCTGATGCCCTTAATTCGTTACCTAGCCATTTACCCAGCATATACCCTACTTCTTGTTTCCCTTGGTATTTTAACTGAGATATTAGTTTTTGTGATTTTCCTTTGTTTCTGAAAAAAAATAATGCAGTCGCAAATTCTATTTTTAAGCGTCCGTAAAAAATTTGTTCAACGGCATTATTATTTTCATTTGTAAAATTAGTAAGCGGTAAATCGAAACGGCATTTTAAACAAATTACCTGTTCGTTTCTAACTAATTGTTCATCACAGCAAGCACAAGTTCTAGGAAAGAATAAATTAAAAACGTCTTTAATAAATTGCATCAATAGATTTAATAATGAATATCCATAATTTGCAGGGCAAAAATAAATATATTTTTAATAAACTAAATTATCATTACCTTACTGATAATTAGTGAAATCCATTTTTTTCTTCAGAATTTCTTTAGATTCATATTTTACTTTTGTTAGCTTAAGTCATATGGCTCATTGCCAAGACTTATTTTTTTTACGGAAGGTTGAGTATTTTTATTTTTTAATTATACATCAATAATTTATTAACAATCAACATGAGTTATATTCATTTGCGCAATAAATAATAAAATTAACGTTAGTGCAAATAGAATTCAAAAACTCTAAATTAAAACTTAAACTATGGAAGAACAAAAATCATCTTCAAACAAAAAAATTATCATTGGAATTTTAATCGCTTTAGTTGTTGCTTTAGGCGCCTATACATTAAGAAATAATTCCAAATTCAAAGCTTCTGAAGAATTCCTTAAACAAGAAAAAGAGCAAATTTTAGGCAATTTAACTGCCATGGAAGAAAAATACGATGCAGCAATTGCACAAAATAATGACCTTTCTGAGGAGTTAATTTATGAAAAAGACAAAATCGTTGCTTTTAAAGATTCTGTTAAAAATCTTAAAAATGCGAATTGGTCATTAATTAGACGTTACAGAAACCAAATTGCACAGTTAGAAGCTAAGAACGAACGTTTGTTCTTCGTAAATGATTCCTTAACCATTGTTAATAACTTATTGGTGGTTGAAAAGGACAGTATTACAGGTAAACTAATAGAGCAAACAAGCTTTAACGATACTTTGGTTGCACAGAATCTTGATCTATCTAAAAAAGTTGAAATTGGTGGTGCATTACGTGTAAGCACAGTGAATGCAACAGCAATGAGATTGAGAACTAACGGGAAATATATGGAAACTAATAAGGCTCAAAAAGCACAGGCTATCCGTGTAAATTTCAGATTAGAGAAAAATGAAATAGCAACGCCTGGAGAAAAACAAGCATATATTGTTATTCAAAATCCTTCAGGAACAGTTATTAGCGAAAAAGGTACTTTCACTTTAAAAGATGGTGAAGAGCAAGCTTATACAGATCAAACGGTTGCTACTTATAACAACGCAGATCTTGATGTGGTAATGTTTGTTGAAAATATCACTCAAAAATTTGTAAAAGGAGTTTATACTGTAAAGGTATATGTAGAAGGTAAATTAGTTGGAGCCTCTAAATTAGAGTTAAAAGACGCTTTCTTAGGCTTATAAAATAAAAACAGAAATTAACCAATTTAAAAAGGTGTAGATACTTTAGTATTTGCACCTTTTTTTGTTTTCCGATCTTAGTAATTTATCTATTTTTGCAGGATGGCAAATCAAGATGATCAATTTAAGAAGGTAGTTTCTCATGCTAAAGAATATGGCTACATATTCCCTTCCAGTGAAATATATGACGGTTTAAGCGCTGTATACGACTATGCTCAAAATGGTGTTGAGCTTAAAAATAATATCAGAATGTACTGGTGGAAGGCCATGGTGCAAATGCATGATAATATTGTAGGCTTGGATGCAGCCATTTTTATGCATCCTACTACATGGAAAGCTTCGGGGCATGTCGATGCGTTTAATGACCCTTTAATTGACAATAAAGATTCTAAAAAGAGATACCGTGCAGATGTTCTCATTGAAGATTATGCCGAAAAATTATTGCAGAAAGCCCAGAAAGAGATCGATAAGGCCGCAAAAAGATTCGGCGATGCTTTTGATGAGGAACAATATAAGACAACAAATCCGCGTGTTGTAGGTTATTTGCAAAAAAAAGAGGAGGTTTTATCCCGTATGGCCAAATCATTGGAAAATGAAGACCTTGCAGATATTAAAGCGCTCATTGAAGAACTTGAAATTGCAGATCCTGAGACTGGGTCAAAGAACTGGACTGATGTAAAACAATTTAACTTAATGTTTGGTACTAAACTAGGTGCTTCTGCCGATAGTGCCATGGACCTTTATTTAAGACCCGAGACGGCACAAGGTATTTTTGTTAATTTCTTAAATGTTCAAAAAACCAGCCGGATGAAGATCCCTTTTGGCATCGCTCAAACGGGTAAAGCCTTCAGGAATGAGATCGTTGCACGCCAATTTATCTTCAGAATGCGAGAGTTCGAACAAATGGAAATGCAATTCTTTATCAAGCCTGGGACACAAAAAGAATGGTATGAAAAATGGAAAGAAGCACGTTTAAAATGGCATCTTTCCTTAGGCATGGGTGCAGAAAACTATCGTTTTCATGATCATGAAAAATTAGCACATTATGCGGATGCAGCAGCAGATATAGAATTTAATTTTCCTTTTGGTTTTAAAGAATTGGAAGGTATTCACTCGCGTACAGATTTTGATCTGAGCCAGCATGAAAAATTTTCAAATAAAAAATTGCAATATTTTGACCCGGAAGAGAACAAAAGTTATGTACCTTATGTTATTGAAACCTCTATCGGACTCGACAGGATGTTCTTGTCCGTTTTCTCCCACGCCTTGCAAGAAGAAGAATTAGATAATAATACCACACGCACAGTATTAAAATTACCAGCTGTGTTAGCTCCAACGAAGGCAGCAGTATTACCTCTGGTTAAAAAGGACGGTTTACCCGAAATAGCCCATAATATCATAGACGATCTAAAATTTGATTTCAACGTTATTTATGACGAAAAAGATGCTGTGGGACGCCGATACAGAAGGCAAGATGCTGCGGGTACACCCTTTTGTATTACAGTTGATCATCAAACACTGGAAGATAGCACTGTAACGATTCGCTATAGAGATACCATGGATCAAAAACGTGTTCAAATATCAGCCTTAAGAAGTATTATTTTAGACGAAGTTGATATGCGTTCTTGGTTAATGAAGATGTAACCATACTTTTGAACATAATATTTTTTCAATAAAAAAAGCTTCAATGAATCATTGAAGCTTTTTTTATTTCTTAAAACCTATAGCCAACCGTAATGCCTAGTTTACCTATGAACTCAGTATCGGAATTATCGCCGTTAAATAGATTCCGGCCGATCCCAAAGTTGATCTCCCCTAATAATCCTCTTTTTGTTAACCATTTTCCCCCTAACCCAATACCAAGGGCAAAATCGGTTACTGAATTTTTATCAGAATTTTCACT
>CBDUPN010000074.1:0-9497 GCA_965369125.1 uncultured Aureibaculum sp.
TAAACTTTTGTTGAAATAATAACGTTTAATTTTAATTAGTTTAATTTCATAAGGAATCTAAAAGTGGTACTCCTGATTTTACTAAATTTACATTGTAATAGTAAATATAAATGAATTTTAGCGGTTTAAAGAAAAAGACTACGTTTCAATATTATGAAAAGCAGTTAAAGAAAATAAAAAGAACGGATAAGAATATTCCACAGAAAATTAGCACTGTGGGAATTTTAGCAGATTCAAGGTTGTTTGGCAGTTATGATATCTCAAGAAATTTAAGCCAAAAATTAAACATGCCACATAAGAATTTTGAGATCATTATATTCGAAAACTTAAAGGACGATTTTGTTACCCAACATTATAATACTTTTAATGAGAAAGATTTCGGAATGTATGGTAAAATAAAAGCTGCAAATGTTCGAGATTTTATCGATTCACCATATGACCTGCTGATCAATTTTAATAATGAAAATAATATTTTCATGAATGTAGTGGCCTTGCGTTCAAAAGCCAAATTTAAGGTTGGATTTGCCTTTGATGAATTAAGTGAACTATATGATTTTATGGTTAATATTGAAGGAAATAAAATTGATATTTTTAATGATGAACTTTCAAGATATTTACAAATTTTAAAACTAATTTAAATTTAACCTAATTAACTCAATAATATAAAATACAATACAATGAAACAGTTTATAGGTACCGGTGTTGCCTTAGTAACCCCATTCAAAAAGGATAAAAGCATTGATTTCGAAGCACTGGAAAAACTGGTGAATTATCAAATTGATAATGGTATAGACTATTTAGTAGTTATGGGTACTACCGGAGAATCAACCACCCTGTCTAAAACAGAAAAAAATCAGGTTAAACAGAAAGTTGCTGAGGTTAACAATGGGCGACTACCCATAGTTCTTGGCATTGGTGGTAATAATACCGAAGCGGTGATTAATGAAATTAAAGAAACAGATCTTTCTGCAATCGATGCCATTTTATCTGTTGCACCTTATTATAATAAACCTACCCAAGAAGGCTTCTATCAACATTTTGCGGCGATTGCGAAGGCTTCCTCGAAGCCCATAATTTTGTATAACGTTCCTGGTAGAACCGCTAAGAATATGTTGCCAGAAACTGTTATACGATTAGCCTCTGATTTTGAAAATATTATTGCTGTAAAGGAAGCAGGTAATAATGTACACCAGTATTTGGAATTATTAAAAAACAAACCGGAAGATTTCTTGATAATTTCAGGAGATGATGATTTGGCATTAGGAATTGTTTTGGCTGGAGGAGCAGGTGTTATCTCAGTAATAGGTCAAGCTTATCCAAAACAATTCTCTGAAATGATTAGGATTGGCTTAGCAGGAAAATCAAAAGAATCCTATAATATTCATTTTAAACTTATGGATATCATTAATTATATCTTTGAGGAAAATAATCCTGCGGGTGTAAAATCCGTTCTCCATAAGCTTGAAATCTGCGAACCTTTTGTAAGGCTTCCATTAGTAGAAGCAACCCCTCAATTGCAGGAAAAAATTAGTACATTTGTAGACAATTATTAATAATAAAAATTTACTTATATGTTATCTAAAGAAATGGAAAAAGCTCTAAATGGTCAAATCACCATTGAAGCTGAATCTTCACAAGTGTATTTGGCAATGGCTTCTTGGGCCGAAAATCAAGGTTTAGAGGGTGTTTCAGAGTTTATGTATATGCATTCTGATGAAGAACGAGAGCATATGTTGAAATTAGTAAAATATGTAAACGAAAGAGGCGGGCATGCTAAAATTTCTGCATTAAAAGCTCCTCCCTTAACTTTCGGTTCATTTAAAGAAATGTTTCAAAATCTTTTTGACCATGAAGTTATGGTTTCTGCTGCGATAAATGAATTAGTACATATTAGTTTACAGAGTAAAGATTATGCTACGCATAATTTTTTACAATGGTATGTGGCCGAGCAAATAGAGGAAGAGGCCCTGGCTAGAACTATACTTGATAAAATAAACTTAATAGGTGACGATAAAGGAGGGTTTTACCTATTTGATAATGATATCAAACAACTAACTGTAGTATCATCAGCCGCCCCTGCACAGGGACTATAAAGTATTAACATTTTTTTATTAACTTTTCCAGACGGACTATTAAAAGTAGTTTTATTTTTGCCTTTTTGTTAAGTCGAAAAAATATTTTTATTAATCCGTTTTAAATAAGTAATTTTGCAAACATGCAAAAATTGAAGAAGTTTAGTGTATTATTTTTAGTAACCATTTTATTCTCAGCTTGTAGTGAGTATCAAAAAGTTTTGAATAAAGGGACTACTGAAGACCAATATAAGCTGGCTACCGAATTGTATGAAGCAGAAAAATACAATAAGGCTATTCAGTTATTTGAAAAGGTGATACCGAAATACCAAGGGAAACCGCAGATGGAACGTATCCAATTTATGGTAGCCCAATCCAATTACAATACCAAGAATTACAACTTGGCATCATACTATTTTAACAGGTTTATAGGGAATTACCCTAACAGTTCTAAATTGGAAGAAGCAACGTATTTAGTGGCTCATAGTCATTATTTGGCCTCACCAAAATCTAGCTTAGATCAGGCGGATACACAAAAAGCATTAACAGCATTTCAAAATTTTATTGATAAGTACCCTGAATCTGATAAATTCGAAGAAGCCAATAAATATTACGACGAGCTTATTAAAAGACTAGAAAAGAAGTCTTTTGATATTGCAAAACAATATTATCATACTGAAGATTATCAAGCAGCTATTGCGGCGTTTGATATTTTTATGGAAGAAAACTTTGGAACAGAATATAGGGAAGATGCCATGGCTTATAAATTCTTATCAGCTTATGAGCTTGGAATTCGAAGTGTTTTTACCAAAAAAGAAAAAAGATTGAATGATGCTATTTTAGCATATAATCGATTTCAGAAAAGCTTTCCTAAATCTGAGAGATTATCAGAGTTTACTAATTTATTAGATAACCTGAATAACGAACTAAAATTAACAATAGAACTACAAGAAAAAATAAATACTAATGGATTATAAGAATTCTGACGCACCGGTAACTACTGTTACTTACGACAAAACTAAGATTGAAGAACCTACAAGTAATATTTATGAGGCTATTTCAATTATAGCCAAAAGAGCAAATCAAATTAATGAGGATCTAAAAAAAGAACTAATTGATAAATTAGAAGAATTTGCTACGCATAACGATAGCTTGGAAGAGGTCTTCGAGAATAAGGAACAAATTGAGGTTTCGCGATTTTATGAAAAGTTACCAAAATCTACGGCCATCGCTATTGAAGAATGGTTGAACGATAAAATTTATAAAAGAAATCCTGAAGAAACTGACAAAAGCGAATAGATGTCAGTTTTAAGCGGTAAAAATATTCTTTTGGGCGTTACCGCCGGAATTGCTGCTTATAAAACAGCTTATATAGTAAGATTATTTATAAAGGCAGGAGCAAATGTAAAAGTTGTTATGACTCCTGCTTCTAAAGATTTTGTTACACCACTCACACTATCAACACTTTCAAAAAATCCGGTACATTCTACTTTTTACAATAAGGAAGATGAAAACGAAGAATGGAATAATCATGTAGACTTAGCCTTATGGGCCGATTTCATGGTTATAGCCCCGGCTACTGCAAATACATTATCTAAAATGGCCAAAGGCACATGTGATAATTTGCTGTTAGCCGCCTATTTATCTTCTAAATGCAAGGTGTATTTTGCTCCTGCAATGGATTTAGACATGTATAAACATCAGTCCACCATCGATAATCTTAATACATTAGAATCTTACGGCAATGTAATGATCGCGGCAGAGACAGGTGAACTGGCCAGTGGATTGATAGGCGAGGGAAGAATGGCAGAACCAGAATCTATTGTATCTTTTATTGAAAATGATATCCTTGCCGGATTACCATTACGAGGTAAAAAAGTTCTCATCACTGCAGGACCAACATACGAAGCGATTGACCCAGTGCGTTTTATTGCAAATCATTCATCCGGTAAAATGGGATTTGAACTGGCCAATGAAGCAGCTCATTTAGGAGCATCAGTATTTTTAATAACCGGTCCGTCCAATGAAAAAGTAAAAAATCCGTTGATAAAAAGAGTGGATGTGGTGAGTGCAGATGAGATGTATGAGGCTGTACACAACTACTACAAAAATATAGATATAGCAATTTTAGCTGCGGCAGTGGCAGATTTTAAACCAAAGTCCAGGTCATCTCAAAAAATAAAGAAAAAAGATTCTAGTTTAACGATTGAACTAACACAAACAAAGGATATTTTAGCTTCCTTAGGAGATCGGAAAAAAGATCAATTTTTAGTTGGATTTGCTCTAGAGACTAATAATGAGTTAGAAAACGCGAAGAGTAAATTAAAAAGTAAAAATTTAGATCTAATTGTACTTAATTCTTTAAATGATAAGGGTGCCGGATTTAAAATAGCGACAAATAAAGTAACTTTAATAGATAAAAATGAAGTTATAAAAGAATTTGGATTAAAATCTAAAAGTGAAGTAGCTCAAGATATTTTTAATGAAATTGTAAAATCAATACATGCATAAAATTTTATTCATACTATTTTTTGTTTTCATTGCTCAATTAAAAGCTCAAGAATTAAATTGTTTGGTTATTGTTAATGCCGATCAGATACAAAATACCAACAGTCAGATTTATAATACCTTGCAGAATGAAATTACCGAATATATCAACAACACTAAATGGACAAACAATAGTTACAAACCTCACGAAAAAATAAGTTGTGCCATAACTCTGAACATATTAGAACAGCCATCTTCTAATGAGTTTAGGGGGAATATTCAAATTCAGGCTTCAAGGCCCGTCTTTAATTCAACCTATCAAACACCTATATTCAACTATAAAGACGATAATCTTTCCTTTACATATAACGAGTTTCAGCCGTTGATCTATAATGAAAATAGTTTTGAATCGAACTTGGTTTCCATACTTACTTTTTATGCATATACAATAATAGGAATCGATGCGGATACCTTCTCATTAAAAGGTGGGGAGCAATTTCATCAACTTGCCGAAAAAGTCGTAAATCTTGCGCAACAAGGTGGTTTCTCAGGATGGAACAGGATTGACGGCAGCAATACACGTTACCAATTAAATGAGAATATTCTATCCCCTGTTTATGAAGATTTTAGAAAAGTTTTATATGAATATCATATAAAAGGCTTAGATCTTATGAGCGATAATAAAAAAGAGGCAAAGAATAACGTAGCTAATGCAATTATGAGTTTGCAAAATATTTATAATAGGCGCGCTAATGCTTATTTACTGCGCGTTTTTATGGACACTAAAAGCGATGAAATAATTGATGTATTTTCAGATGGGCCAAGGATAAATTCGGCCAATCTCAAAGAATTATTATTAAAAATTTATCCTACTTTTAGTACAAAATGGGAAAAAATTAAAATATAATCAATCCATATTTAGAACAATTTAATTAAGTTTGATGAGTGTAATTACACTCATTTTTTTTGAAAATTAATGTTAGCATCACTCTCCATAAAGAACTTTGCCCTTATTGATAATTTACATGTCAATTTTGAAGAAGGATTTTCGATTATCACAGGTGAAACTGGGGCTGGGAAATCAATTCTGTTAGGAGGTCTTGCTTTAATTTTGGGCAAAAGAGCAGATCTTTCAAGTCTTAAGATTAGAGAAAAAAAATGCATTATTGAAGGTGAGTTTTTAATTTCAAAATATAACCTGCAAGATTTATTCGTTGAGCACAATTTAGATTTTGAAGAAAGAACAATTATTAGAAGGGAAATTTTACCAAATGGAAAGTCAAGGGCCTTTATTAACGATACCCCAACAACATTAACCAGTTTAGCTGCATTAGCCGAAAAGATTATTGACGTTCATTCCCAACATCAAACATTAGAATTAGCCGACATTAATTATCAATTTTTGATTATTGATTCATTAGCAGATAATGCACAGTATTTGAAATCATTTAAAGAGGGCCTTAATATTTATAGAAGGTTAAATAATGAGTTAAAAGCACTTTTGAATAGACAGCAGGAGGAAACCAATCAATATGAATACAATGCCTATTTACTGAAAGAGTTAAATGATGCCAATTTTAAAGTAGATGAACAGTCTGTTCTAGAGGAAACTTTAGAAAAACTAAATCATATTGAAGAAATTAAGCTTTATTTGACTGAAGCCAAACAATTGTTTGAACAAGAAGAATTAGGTATTTCAGACCAGATAAATAAATACGCCGGGATTCTTGCTAAACTAAGTAAATTTAGCAATGAATATCAAGAACTGTCAGACAGGCTCCATAGTATTAAAATTGAAATTGATGATATCACGCAAGATCTGGATGCGAGTAATGAAAATATCGAATACAGTCCCGCCGAGATTGAAAAATATAACAACCGACTTCAACTAATTTATGATCTTCAGAAAAAACATAAGGTTAGTAACATAGAAGAATTATTAGATAAACAACAAAAGTTAATTATTAAAGTAAGTTCTGTTGAAAATGCTTCTGAAATAATAGCCGCAAAAGAAAAAGAAATAGCAGAGTTAGAAAATAGGCTAGATCTATTATCAATAACCCTTCGTAAGAATAGACTTGCAGCAATTCCTATATTGGTTAAACAATTAGAAACTTTATTAAAGGAGCTTGAAATGCCAAAGACAACTTTTAAGATCAATTTGCTTAAAACGGAAGACTTCAATATTCATGGTAAGGACGAATTAGAATTTTTAATCTCTACAAATAAGGGTAGTAGTTTCGAAAGTTTAAAGAAAATAGCTTCGGGGGGAGAAATGTCTAGAATAATGTTGGCCGTCAAATCAATTTTGTGTAATTATTCAAATTTACCTACCATTATTTTTGATGAGATAGATACGGGAGTTTCCGGCGAAGTATCCAATAGAATTGCGACAGTGATGTCAGCAATGAGCAAGCAAATGCAAGTAATCGCCATAACACATCTTCCACAAATTGCAGCTAAGGGGACACATCATTTTAAAGTTTATAAAGAGGAAATTAATAATCGAACAGTTACGAATATTAAACTACTCAAAGGATCCGATAGGGTTTCAGAACTGGCAGAAATGCTTAGTGGAAAAGAAATAATAGACTCTGCTATAGTTCATGCGAAACAGTTATTAAATCAATAATATTCATAAATTCTTACGCGATTAAAAATTATTGAATTAATTTTGTTTATCTTAATAAAACTAGAATAATTAAAGACTTTATATCATTATGTATAACTTACTAAAAGGGAAAAAGGGAATTATATTTGGAGCCTTAGATCAAAACTCAATTGCCTGGAAAACTGCTGAAAGAGCTCATGAAGAAGGAGCTAAGTTTGTATTGACCAATGCCCCAATTGCAATGCGAATGGGAACAATTAATGAATTGGCAAAAAAAACAGATTCGCAAATAATTCCTGCCGATGCCACATCGTTAGAAGATCTTGAAAATCTGGTTTCTAAGTCCATGGAAATTCTGGGAGGTAAACTCGACTTTGTATTACATTCAATAGGGATGTCGGTTAATGTAAGAAAGGGAAAACATTATACAGATCAGAATTATGATTTTACTACCAAAGGATGGGATGTTTCGGCAGTTTCCTTTCATAAAGTAATGAATGTGTTATATAAAAAGGACGCGATGAATGAATGGGGTTCGATCGTTGCACTAACTTACATGGCTGCACAAAGGGTATTCCCTGATTATAACGATATGGCCGACAATAAAGCATACTTAGAATCCATTGCCAGAAGTTTCGGTTATTTTTTCGGAACTGACAAAAAAGTGAGGGTTAATACCATATCTCAATCGCCTACACCAACCACTGCCGGACAAGGTGTTAAGGGATTTGACGGGTTTTTAGCTTATGCCGATAAAATGTCTCCGCTTGGTAATGCTACAGCACTGGAATGTGCAGACTATACCATAAGCTTATTTTCCGATCTTACGAAAAAAGTTACCCTACAAAATCTTTTCCATGATGGAGGGTTCTCTAATATGGGTGTAAGCCAGTCGGTTATGAATTATTTTGACAAGGAATAAATAGTTTATAAATTTAAGATATTCAAATACTTATAGCTTAATACACTATATTTATTTAAATGAATAATTATATAATTTTTTCTAAAAAAATACGTTTCTTTTAATATTAAACCCAATAACAAAAAATATCATGAAAAGAAAAGCTATACTTGGTTTTGTAATCTTGTTTTTCTTCCCTTTTATTTGGCAATCTAAAGCGAATACAATAACATATAATTCTTCTCTGGAAGAAATTCTTGCGCCACCTTTAAATGATGAATGTGCAAATGCCACCTCATTAACCGTTAATCAAAATTATTTATGCGGCAATGTAACCTCAGGAACCGTGGTTGATGCAACACCATCTGGAGGTCCAAATGTCTGCCCCGGTTCATCAACTAATGCTAATGAAGATGTGTGGTTTAAATTTGTAGCTACGGCAACATCTCATAGAGTTCAACTATTAAATATTGTAGGTAACCAAACAGATCTTTATCATTCAGTTTTTGATGGCGGCGTTTCTGGAAATTGTGGATCAATGACGCCAATTTTTTGTAGCGACCCTGAAACAAGTAATTTAAGTGGATTAACCATTGGAAATACATACCTTATAAGAGTTTTTACAAATTCCACTGTTACTGGAGCCGATACAACTTTCGATATTTGTATTGGTTCAGCACCAACAGCACCATCAAATGATACGTGTGCAAATGCTGAGGCTATTTCTACCTTGCCTTTTAATGCCATGTACGATGCCACAGGAGCAACCAATAATACTGGTTTTATAACTGCTTCAGGATGTATTGACATGAACGATGGTGTATGGTATACTATCGTGGGTAATGGAGGCAATTATACTGTAACTGTTTCGCCAAATTCTTGGAATGCAGGTATCGCTGTTTATACAGGGAGCTGTGGGTCATTTACATGTGTAAAAGACAGCAATATAGGCGGTAATAACATTGTGGAAGCGGCTACTTTTACATCAGTAAATGGAACTACTTATTACATAAATATAGGACATCCCAGTGGTACTATCGATGGACCCGAAGGGATCTTTGATTTAAGTATAACTTCTACAGTTCTGTCAATAGAAGATATTATAGCCAAAGGATTCTCTTATTATCCAAACCCTGTAAAAGACATATTGAAAATGAATGCCAATGAACCAATAGATCGAATTAGTATTTATTCAATATTAGGAAGGGAAATAAAAACGATTAAGCAATCTAATTTAAACGCTGAGATAGATTTTTCAAGTTTCCCATCAGGCACATATTTTGTAAGAGCTGTAGTTGGGGGTAGTAGTGGTGCCTTTAAGATTATTAAAAATTAAGAAATAGAATATACATATCAAAGAGGCTCTCAATTATGGGAGCCTCTTTTATTTTTATATAGAAGCATTACTTATATTTGATTTTTAAAA
>CBDUPN010000075.1:0-9369 GCA_965369125.1 uncultured Aureibaculum sp.
AGTTTTTTGTGCATAAATTGATGCTTTTAATTCAGAAAGGTGTGCTATTTTTAATAAATTTGTATGATTTCAAATCAAAAAATTCTTTTAATAACCTTTCAAGCCTGAAAATTACAAAATGTTTCTCGAAAATACTGTAAATCAAGCAGAACAATTTGGATGGATAGAAGTTATATGCGGTTCGATGTTTTCAGGAAAAACCGAAGAACTCATCCGTAGGCTTAAACGTGCGCAATTTGCAAAACAGAAGGTAGAAATTTTTAAGCCTGCCATTGATAATAGATATCACGAAGAGAAAGTTGTTTCTCATGATGCAAACGAAATACGCTCAACCCCTGTTCCTTCATCTGCAAATATTAGAATCTTAGCATCAGACGTAGATGTAGTTGGCATTGATGAGGCACAATTTTTTGATGATGAAATCGTGTCGGTTTGTAATGACCTTGCCAATAGAGGTATTCGGGTTATTGTTGCCGGTTTAGATATGGATTTTAAAGGAAATCCTTTTGGCCCAATGCCAGCACTTATGGCCACGGCCGAATACGTAACTAAGGTTCATGCTGTTTGCACTAAAACAGGGAATCTAGCCCATTACAGTCATCGAAAAGTAAAAAATGATAAGGTTGTTTTTTTAGGTGAAACTGAAGAATATGAGCCGTTAAGTAGGGCTGCCTATTACAAGATAATGCTTCAAGAAAAGATAAATCATATCAAGGTAAATGAAGCAAAAAAAATCTCTTCGAAAGAAAAATAATATATGCCAACAGCTCAAGAAACTGTAATTGAAATAGATTTAGCTGCTTTAGAGCATAATTTCAAGTTTCTCAAATCTAAGCTTCACAAGCAAACAAAATTTCTGGCTGTTGTAAAAGCATCTGGTTATGGCAGCGATGCCTCCATAGTCGCGAAATATTTAGAACAATTAGATGTTGATTATTTTGCAGTAGCATATACCCAAGAAGGAATTGTATTAAGAGATGCTGGTGTTAAAACACCTATTTTAGTATTGCATCCTCAAACAGTAAATTTCGAGACGCTTATCGAGCATTGCCTTGAACCGAATTTATATAATGCCCGACTATTAGAACAGTTTCTTAAGATTGCTCAAAAGAAACGGTTGGTAGACTATCCAATTCACATAAAATTTAACACAGGGTTAAACCGATTGGGTTTTTCAGAAAATGAAATCGAATTTATTATAGGCCGATTATCAAAGTCCAATCACGTTAAGGTGAAATCTATATTTTCGCATTTGGCAGCATCAGAAGATTTGAATGAAAATGAATTTACGCTAGCGCAAATTCAAAAGTTTAAAGGAATTGCAGCTAAATTCAAAAAACAGATCGGGTATAAAATAATGCTCCATCAACTAAATACCTCAGGGGTGCTAAATTATCCGGAAGCCCAATTCGACATGGTTCGTTGTGGTATAGGCCTTTATGGTTTTGGCAATGATACCACCTACACAAAGCAGTTAATGAATGTAACCACCTTAAAAAGTATTATTTCTCAAATTCACTCCATTAAACCAAATGAAAGCGTTGGTTATAACAGGGCATTTACATCTCTCGAACCTACTAAAACAGCAACCATACCTATAGGACATGCCGATGGCATATATAGGGCTTTTAGTAATGGTAAAGGCTATGTAACCATAATGGGTAAAAAAGCACCCATTGTAGGCAACGTTTGTATGGATATGATTATGGTAAACATTACGCATATAGATTGTAAAGAGGGTGATGAAGTAATTATTTTTGATAATCAGGAAACCGTGGTTGAACTAGCGAATAATATTAATACCATTCCTTATGAAATTCTAACTGCGCTTTCCTCTCGTATAAAAAGAGTTGTTAAATAAATGTTAATTTAATATATTGCGCCCTATTAACCAGTTAAAAACTAAATTATCATGTTAAAAGAGTTTAAGAATTTTATTATGACCGGCAATGTTATTGAATTTGCCGTTGCTGTTATCCTTGCCGGCGCCGTCGGTCTTGTTGTTAATGGCTTTGTGAATGACATTATTATGCCTGTAGTAGGTCACTTTGCAGGAGGTATGGATTTCGCAAGTTTAAAATATGTATTAGCTCCGGCAGCTATAGACGCCAGTGGTAATGTTACTACTCCAGAAAATGCAGTGCGTTATGGTGCCTGGATCAATACAATTATCAACTTAATTATTGTAGGTTTTGTATTATTTATCATCGTTAAAGCCTATAACAAAACTAAAAAACCTGTCGAGGCGGCTCCACCAGCAGGACCTTCAGACAATGAATTATTGACTCAGATAAGAGATTTATTGAAGAAAAAATAATCAATATAGATTTAATTAAAAATCCTGAGTTATTCTAGCTCAGGATTTTTTTTGATATTTATTATTTTAATGACTGATAAATTTGAGCAATTGTGGGCTTATCAGAAGCTTCTTTAATTAGAATCATTTTATCATCTCTATCAACATATCCAGGCTGTAATACCTTAAAATAAATTCCGCTTTTCGTACTATTCCAAAATTGCTTGATGATTTTTGGATCGTTAAATCTAATTCCCAATTTATAACAAGGTTCCCTTGGCTTAGTAACCTCTATTTTCGCTTCCCCTACATTATAAACATTTCCTACAAAAATATTGGTTTCATCGAGATCGGTAATGGTTAAATTTTCTCCAAACATGCCGTAGTTCCAGTCTAATTGCGGATAAAATGGCTTCCAAAAATCATAATAATTTTCACTATATCCATATACCGCCTTCTCAATGCCTCCATGATGTTTTCTATCTACGACAGCATCATTTAATACATCCTCTTTATCCAAAAATATAGGTGAATTTGTGGGATATTTGAATATTCCAGTCTCAACAACCTTTTTTCGCCATTGTATCGTTTGCCTATCACCAATATTGACCGAAACAACTTTCATAAACTCCAATTTTTTAATTCGTCAGCTATTTTTCTGTCGTTAGATAATCTTGGGACCTTATTCTGACCTCCCAGTTTCCCTATTGATTTCATGTAGCTCTGAAATCCGTTCTTATTGATCTTTGTAATCTTCAGTTGCTGCAATATTTTTCCTTCGATCAAATCAAAATAATAGGAGTTTTGCGCTTGCATCGAAAGATCCACCTTAGTAATAAACTCCTTTAAGTTACTCGGTTCTTTTTCAAACTCAATAAACCATTCATGATAAGGTAATCCGCTTTCGGGGTTTGTTTGAGGAGCTACAGTGAACTCATTTACCGTAATATCAGTTCCTTTCACAGCTTCTTCCAAAGCATGCTCAACTTCCTTCGCAATAACATGCTCTCCAAAAGCTGATATAAAATGCTTAATTCTTCCGGTAACGATAATTCGGTGGGGTTTTAGTGAGGTAAACATCACAGTATCTCCTATGTTATATGCCCAAAGGCCGGCATTCGTTGAGATGATCAACACATAATTTATTCCAAGTTCAACATCTGCAACTGTAAACCGGGTTGGGTTATCGTTAAAAAACTCATCTGCCTTTATAAATTCATAAAATATTCCGCTATTCAATAATAGCAACATTCCCCGTTCTTCCTGCTTGTCTTGAAAGGCAAAAAATCCTTCGGAAGCAGGGAAAAGTTCGATAGAATCAACTTTTCTACCTATCATTTTTTCGAACCTTTTACGATATGGTTCAAAATTTACTCCTCCATAAACGAACAGCTTAAAATTGGGAAATATTTCGGAAATTGATTTGCCCGTTTTTGAAATGATCTTTTCGAAATACATTTGTACCCAGGAGGGTATACCACTAATAAGTGTCATGTCCTCCTTTATAGTTTCTTCTACAATAGCTTCGACTTTCGTTTCCCAATCTTCTATACAGTTCGTTTCCCAACTTGGCATACGATTCTTTTGCAAGTATGTAGGAACGTAATGGGCTACAATTCCAGATAATCTACCCGTTTTAATTCCATTTTTTTCACCAATTACAGGGCTCCCTTGTAAAAATATGAGTTTGCCGTCTACAAATTCGGAATTACCTGTCTCGGCGATATACATGAGAAGTGCATTTCGCGCTGCTTTAATATGATGAGGCATGGAAGCTTTCGTCAAAGGGATATATTTTGCGCCTGATGTAGTTCCAGATGTTTTTGCAAAATAAATTGGTTTTCCTTCCCATAGCACATTGCTTTTACCTTCCATTATTTGGGTGATATAAGGCTTAAGATCCTCATAATCCCGTATGGGTACTTGTTTTGAAAAATCTTCAAAATTTCTAATTTTATCAAAATTATGATCTTTCCCAAAAGCTGTGGGCTTTGCTTGAGCTATTAGTTTTTTAAAAACCTTGATCTGTGTTTTTTCAGGCTCATTTGCCCACTTATATATGCGCCTTTGAAGCTGCTTGGCTAGGGGTTTGGCTAATACAGATTTGATACCCATTACTTAAAGTCTATGAAATTTAACGGATTAACCGGATAGCCATCGTTCCATAATTCAAAATGTAAATGAGGGCCTGTAGACAGGGCTCCTGTTGAGCCGGCATTGGCTATGGCTTCACCAGACTTTACTAAATCTCCTTGTTCTTTATGCAAGGTTGAATTATGCTTATAAACTGATAAAAACCCTTTAGTGTGCTCAATAATGATTACAAACCCTGTCTCCGCAGTAAAACCAGTAAAAATTACTGTACCATCTGCAACTGCTTTGACGGGAGAGTCTTTTTCTACAGCAATATCAATGGCATAATGTTTTTCTTTAGGATTGTAGGTATCTGTGATTTTTCCGGATATGGGGGCAAAGAAAACGATCTCTGTTTTTTTTGTAGCTTTCTCAAAAAGACTATACCGGTCTTCTCTCTCAACTTCTTCTCTAAAGATCGAATCTACGGGACTAGCATTTAAATTAACGTCTTCTATACGTAATTGCTCAGCTATAGAGTCTTTATCAAACGTAATATCCTTAATCTTCCCTGTAAGGACCTGTTGAATATTTTGAATATATACATCATTTACCGCCAGTTTTTGTTGAAGAGAATCTACTTGATAAACTAGATCTGAGGCCTTCTTCTTTAAATCAGAGGATGAATAACCTGGTATATATTCTTTTAACGGTGTGAATGCTATTAAAATAATAGTTAATCCAATTAATAACATAGAAAATAAACTACCTAGCACCAACACGTTTAAACGATTTAGTTTAAACGAGAATCGCTCTTCGAATGTGTCTTCGTTTAAAACAACAAAACGATATTTAAACGTAAGTTTTTCTTTAAGTTTATTTCTATTATTTTTCTTTTTAACCATATCCTAAGAAAACAAATATACAACGGAAATTTCAGTTAGAAATTAAGAATGTAATTGAATAAAAGGTTAAATTTTATAGAAATTCATCTCATCTAAATATTGCCAAACCTTACAGGGTAGCAGTGCAGAAATATTCTTTTTATTTTTAATGGCCTTTCTGATAAAAGTTGAAGAAATTTCCATTATAGGTGCATCTATTTTATGAATCTTTGGGTGATCATCAAACTTCGTTTTAATGATCTTCCCTTCAATTATCCTTGGATAAACATATATTTCATAAAGTTCTAAAATAACTTCATAATTTTTCCATTTATGAAACGATTTTAAATTGTCTTCACCCATTATCAAATTGAACTGATGTTGCGGATATTTTTCTGAAATATGGGCCAAGGTATTTACAGTATAATTTGGTTGAGGTAAGCTAAATTCGATATTTGAGGCTTTTAACTTTGGAAAATCCTCCGTAGCGATTTGCACCAATTGAAAACGATGATGGTCTGCGAGCAATGATTTTTTTTTCTTAAAAGGATTGTGGGGGGTAATGATCATCCAGACCTCATCCAGATCAGAAAACTCTACCATATGATTGGCTATGGCTATATGCCCTATGTGAACCGGATTAAAAGTCCCAAAATAAAGCCCTATTTTCATTGATCTTTTGCTTTTTTTTTAACTCCCACAAAATCGGCTACCAATTTTTCAGCTTCTTGTAAAGCTTGGTCTAAATTTACATTTTTTATAATAACATCAAATTGAGGTGCCGTTGCTAATTCAATAGAAGCTTTTGCAATTCGCATATTAATTTTTTCTTCGCTTTCTGTTTTACGTTTTTTTAGGCGTATCTTAAGTTCGTCAACACTAGGAGGTTTTACAAATACCGCTAAGGTTTCTGCTGGATACTTCTTTTTTATTCTTAATCCACCCGCAACATCGATGTCAAAAATAACATGTTTCCCCTTTGCCCAAATACGTTCAACCTCACTTTTTAAAGTGCCATAAAAACTATCTCTATACACTTCTTCCCACTCTAAAAATTCGTTGTTCTTAATTTTATTCTTAAATTCTTTTGTAGATAAAAAATAATAGTCTTTTCCATCTACTTCCTCTCCACGGGAAGGTCTAGATGTGGCTGAAATAGAAAACTCTAAGTTCAAATAGTCTAATGCCAATAAATGTCTTACAATGGTAGTTTTACCAGAACCCGAGGGTGCAGAAAAAACCAGTAATTTGCCTTTTTTTGTGTTTTTTAGATCCTTTGAATTCATATTTAGATCAAGACTTTCCTGTTAGATAAAAAATACCGAATAGTATTTTTAAATTTATTAATTGGTATATATATCGTTTATTATCAATGTTTTAAATAATTATATCTATCAAATAAATACCAATTAGTATTTTTTTATTCTTTGAAATATAATATTATTAATTATGGCCTTACCCATAAAATCTATAATACATTTAATAATTGTTCTTTAATTTTTTCCAGTTCGTCTTTCATTTGAACCACGACTTGCTGCATGGGTGCAAAATTAGATTTTGAACCCAGGGTATTAATTTCCCTGCCTATTTCCTGAGAAATAAATCCCAATTTTTTTCCATTGGAAACATCACTGGTAAGTTCTTGTAAAAAATAATCAAGATGATTGTTCAATCGCACTTTTTCTTCTGTAATATCTAATTTTTCAAGGTAATAAATAAGTTCTTGTTCAAATCTATTTTCATCTACATTTTGTTTTAGATCAGCAATAGATTTTTCTAATTTTTCACGAACTAATCTTAATCTTTCTTTATCTAATTCAACAACTTGTTCTGACAGTTTTTGAATTGTTTTAATACGATCAGAAAAATCTTTCTTTAATACCTTCCCTTCGTCAGACCTAAACTGATTTACTTTTACAACAGCTTCATTAATAGTTTTATCAATTTCAATCCACTCATTTTCATCTAATTCTTCTCGTTCAGTTTTCAATACATCTGGTAATCGCATAGCTACTTCAAGTGTGTTCTCTGGTGATGTAATGGCTATTTCTCTAAGTTGATCTATGTAGTTATTTACAACTTCTTTATTGATGGAGGTGGTGGTTTCTCCTCCATTAGTATCTATGAAAATTGAAAAATCGACTTTGCCCCTTACGAGCAATTGTGAAAGTTTGCTTCGAAGTTCCAATTCCTTTTCCCTGTAACATGAAGGTAGCCTTACATTAAGGTCTAAATTTTTACTGTTTAAGGTTTTAATTTCAATGGAAATTTTTTTTCGAGGAAGCTCAAGAATTGCTTTACCGTAACCGGTCATAGATCGTATCATAGATTGTAGATAAAAATTAGGCTAATTTACATAATTTATGCCAATAGCCTTTGAAGATTCAGGCTTTCGCTTGCTATGTTTTTAATTGGTTTGGTTTGTTAGAAACAGACACAATGTACACACCGGTAAATATAAGCATGGTCGCTACAACTTTTACAATGTTTAATTTATCACTTCCTACAATTAACGCATATAATGTTGCAATTACCGGTTGTAAGTATATAAAAATACTTAGTGTGGTTGGTTTTAATTTTGTCAAGGCAAAAATATTAAATAAATATGCGAGAAAGGTTGTAAAAACCACCACATAACCAACTCTATAATATATACTTAATGGCATTTGTTGCCATTGAACCTGTTGAAGTTCAGGATAACCAAACGGTAAAACAAAGATAAGACCTAACAAATAGAGCCACTTTATAAAAGTTAACGGATGGTACTTATCTGTTAATCTTTTTACTATAATTAAATAAAAGCTATAGGATGTCGCATTCACCAAGACTAAAATATTACCAAAAATGACTTCTTTACCCGAATTTATATTTTGACCATAAATTATTAACATTAGGGCACCAAATAACCCAATTCCTACTCCAACTATTTTGACCAGGGTAATTTTTTCTTTTAAAATAATAGCTGATAAAAGCAGCACTAATATCGGTGTCGTTAGCATGATAACTGATGCATTAATTGGTGTGGTTAAACTTAAACCCTTAAAAAAAGTTAACATATTTAACCCAACTCCAAAAAATGCCGCCAATACTATTCTAAAAAAATCTTGTCTCTCAATCTTTTCCCGCTTAATAAAAAGGCCTATGATCCAAAAAAGAAGGGTTGCTCCTAAAACTCTTAACAAAATAAAACCATAAGGTTTTACATAGGCCGGCATTACCTCTTTTGCTATGGTAAAGCTAATACCATATATAAAAGCTGCTAAAAAGGCTGCGACTAAGGCTCCGTTTCTAGAGTTCATTCGTGGATTCTTTAAAAAAGAAAAAGTAATGACAGTGCCCTATTGATCGTTGCATTGTCATTACTTTATTTTTAGTTAGTATAAAAAAATACTATTTAGCTGCGTCGTAACGTCTTTCTACCTCATTCCAATTAATGATATTAATAAAGGCATTAATATAATCAGGACGTCTATTTTGATAATTCAAATAATATGCATGTTCCCAAACATCTATTCCTAAAATAGGGGTTCCTCCACATCCAATTCCTGGCATTAAAGGATTGTCTTGATTTGCAGTTGAGCAAATCTCAACTTTGCCCCCTTTATGTGCACATAACCAGGCCCAGCCAGATCCAAATCTTGTAGCTGCCGCTTTGGCAAACGCATCTTTGAAAGCATCAGAAGAACCAAAGGCACTATTAATAGCCTCTGCCAATGGGCCAGAAAGTCTTCCTTTACCTTCTGGGTTCATCACCTTCCAATATAAATTGTGGTTATAAAATCCGCCTCCATTATTTCTAACAGCGGTATTTTTTAAATCTAATCCCGTTAAGATATCTTCAATAGATTTCCCTTCAAGGTTGGTTCCTGCAATTGCATTATTAAGATTATTTGTATAACCTGCATGATGCTTGGTATGATGTATTTCCATAGTTCTTGCGTCTATATATGGTTCTAAAGCATCATAAGCGTACGATAGTTTTGGTAATTCGAAAGCCATAGTTTTATTTTTTTATAATTGTTAAACTTTTATATTCTTTCAAAGATAGAAACTTTAGTACTAATACACTATCAAATGAAATAGAATGTTCTTATTCAAACATAGGTCTTCATTATG
>CBDUPN010000076.1:0-9355 GCA_965369125.1 uncultured Aureibaculum sp.
AACATTATTTAGACCTTTCTGAAGAAGAACAAATAGATATCTTGTCGAACGTAGCAGATGATATTGATCTAGACCACGTGAAGGATGAGATGGTTTCTAAAACCTTGGGGTCTATCAAGGCTATTAAAACGATTCAGGAGAATAATGGAGAGCGCGGAGCCAACAGGTATATCATAAGCAATAATCAGACGGCACTCAATGTAATGGAAACCTTTGCCATGTTTAATCTATGCGGGTATAAAGATGACCTGAATGTAGATATCATTCCGCTTTTTGAAACTGTGGATGATCTGACCAATGCGGCTGTCGTAATGGAAAAATTATATAATAACAAAGCTTATAAAAAACACCTTTCCAAAAGAAATAATAAACAAACCATTATGGTAGGTTTTTCAGACGGTACAAAGGACGGCGGTTATTTAATGGCCAACTGGTCAATATTTAGAGCGAAAGAAAACCTGACGGAAATTTCAAGGAAATATGGTATCAAAGTAATATTTTTTGATGGCCGGGGTGGCCCACCGGCAAGAGGAGGCGGAAAAACACATCAGTTCTATGCTTCCTTAGGTCCTACCATAGAAGATGAAGAGATACAATTAACAGTACAAGGACAGACCATCAGTTCAAATTTTGGTACCTTGGATTCATCACAATATAATATTGAGCAGTTATTAAGTTCGGGTATTTCGAATGAACTGTTTAGCAATGCAAAAAATGTCATGACCAAGGAGGATGCCGAAATCATGAATGATCTGGCCTTAACAAGTTATAAATCGTATGTTGATTTTAAAAATCATCCAAAATTCTTACCCTATTTAGAAAGAATGAGTACGTTAAAATACTATTCTAAAACCAATATTGGCAGCCGACCATCTAAAAGGTCTAAATCGGCTGAATTGAATTTTTCTGATCTGCGGGCAATCCCCTTTGTAGGTTCTTGGAGTCAGTTAAAGCAAAACGTTCCGGGCTTCTATGGTGTAGGTACCGCCTTAAAGAAATATGATGACGCCGGGGAATTTGATAAGATAAAGGACTTCTATAATAATTCGGCTTTCTTTAAAACGTTGATTGGTAACAGTATGATGTCACTTTCAAAATCTTTTTTCGAACTGACAGAATATATGGCAAAAGACGAGGAATTTGGGGAATTCTGGAAAATTATATACAATGAATATGAAACTACCAAGCGTCTCATTTTAAAGCTTGCAGGTTATAATGAACTTATGCAAAATAATAGTGTGGGAAAAGCCTCCATCGATATCCGTGAAAATATTGTATTGCCGCTAATTACCATTCAGCAATATGCCTTGATCAATATTCAAGAGTTACAAAAAGATCCTAAGCCCAATACTGAACTGATCAAAGTCTTTGAAAAAATGGTTACCCGGTCATTATTTGGAAATATCAATGCCAGTAGAAACTCTGCTTAGTTAAAGCGGATTAGCGTACCTCTTACCCATTCGAAAAAAATTTAGCATTTTCTTAACAAAAAAATATAGTTGCATATGCAACTATATGTTGAGAATAAGTATATTCGCCGGATGAAATTTGAAGATACTTTTATTGATTTTGAAAATTCCATAGGCCCTTGGTTGGGTAGAACAGTTAAAATAACTGATTATCATATGCACGAAGCCTTAAGTCGCAATGGTATTGATCTCAGCAAAGAACAGATGGTTGTTTTAAAGAAATTGCATGATCAGGACGGCTTACATCAAAATGACCTTGCCTTTTTAACATTACGAGACAAATCTTCATTAACGCGTTTACTTTCAAAAATGGAAAAGAAAAAATACATTATTCGAAAAAAATGTAAAGAAGATAAACGTGCCAATAATGTCTATTTAACGGCTTTAGGAAAAGATATATTTTCAAAGACACGACCAGTAATTAAACAAGTTTTAGACACGATGCAACACAATATATCATTAGAAGAAAAGAATCAAATAATTAAAATATTAAAAAAAATCCAGTTCAATTTTAATGTAAAAGAACCGGCACTATAATTCAATAAATATGAGAAAAATAATTATTTCGGTATTAAGCATCGCGCTTGTATTAGGCGCTATTCTCCTAGCTAACTATCTGATAAAGAATAAAAATAAGCCAAAGCCAACATTCGAGAAAATAGTTAAAACCGTATTTGTAGATACCGTCAAAAACACGGAAATACCTATAGTGATAAAAGCTAGTGGAAATTTAACGGCAAAAAACAAAATTGAATTATATTCTGAAGTTCAGGGTATTTTACGTCCTTCGAGAAAGGAGTTTAAGCCGGGTACATCGTATGCTAAAGGAGAATTATTATTGAGTATTAATAGTGAGGAGTTTTATGCCAGCCTGCAATCTCAAAAGAGTAATTTGTATAATTTGATCACAGCCATCATGCCCGATATTCGCTTAGATTATCCGGATACCTTTGCTAAATGGGAGAACTATCTTAACAGTTTCGATCTGAATAAGCCAACACCAAAGTTGCCAGAATTTTCTTCAGATAAAGAAAAGTATTTTATTTCGGGCAGAGGCATTACCACAAGTTATTACAATGTTAAAAACTTAGAGGTTAAGCTAAATAAATATAATATTAGGGCGCCTTTCAAGGGTATATTGACGGAGGCATTGGTGTCGCCGGGCACCCTAGTCCGTGCCGGACAACAATTAGGAGAATTCATCGATCCTTCAATATATGAAATGGAAGTGGCAGTGAACGCCGCCTTTAGTGACTTATTAAAAATCGGTAATTCGGTTACCTTATATAATTTAGAAAGAACAACTTCATATAAAGGAACAGTAATAAGAGTGAACGGTAAGGTTGATCAAACCTCCCAAACCATCAAGGCCTATATACAGGTTTCAGATAAGGCCTTAAAGGAAGGTATGTATCTGGAGGCCGATCTCATAGCTAAATCTGAGAAAGACGCTATTGAAATCACCAGAAAATTATTGGTGCAAAACACGAGCGTTTATGTTGTGAACGATACCGTTTTAAATTTGGTAGAAGTAAACCCTGTTTATTTTAATGCAGAGAGCGTTGTTATAAAGGGATTGCCGGACAATACTATGATCCTCAAACAAAGTGTACCGGGGGCCTATGATGGTATGCCCGTAAAAATTAACAAAAGCAATCAATAAACAGATGAGAAAAATTATTTCATACTTTATTAAATATCCCGTTGCTGTTAATGTAATGATATTGGCCTTTATAGCTTTTGGGCTTATCGGTGCCTTCTCCATGAAATCTTCATTTTTTCCATTAGTAGATTCTGAATTGATCAGTATCAATTTGGTATATCCCGGTGCTTCGCCCCAGGAAATGGAAGAAGGGGTTGTATTAAAAATTGAAGACAACCTAAAAGGAATTGTCGGGATAGATAGGGTTACTTCGGTATCCAGAGAAAACTCGGCCACGGTAACTGTTGAGATCATAAAAGGAAAAAATATAGATGTTGTTTTATCTGATGTTAAAAATGCCGTCGACAGGGTTCCCTCCTTTCCAAGTGGCATGGAACCCCCGATCATTGCTAAAATAGAAAGTATACGTCCCACGATAAGCTTTACTGTGAGTGGTGATAATTTGCCATTAACCACGTTAAAACAATATGCTAGAAGTATCGAAAATGACCTTCGAAATATCGAAGGGATCTCTCAGGTAAGTTTATCAGGATTTCCCGAAGAAGAAATTGAAATCGCCGTAAGAGAAAATGATCTGCGCGCATTTAATTTATCTTTTACCGAGGTTGCGAATGCTGTTAGGGGTTCGAACATTCTTATTACAGGTGGTAATATAAAAACAGATGAAGAAGATTACCTAATCCGTGCAAGTAATCGTTCCTATTATGGCGATGAGCTACTTAATTTAATTGTACGAACCGAATCTTCAGGAAATATTATCCGTTTAAAGGATATAGCCGATGTTAAAGATATCTGGTCTGAAAATCCAGACCGGCTGCATTATAATAATAATGTTGCTATTAATATAACGGTTAGTAACACCAACAATGAAGATCTTATTTCATCAGCCGATAACATAAAAGAATACATAGATAAATTTAACCAGGAACACGATAATGTAGAAGTGAATATTTCTAGTGACTCTTCTATAACATTGAATCAAAGAACAGAACTATTACTTAAGAATGGTGCCATGGGTATTTTATTGGTATTATTCTTTTTAGCGCTTTTTTTAAATGTAAGACTTGCTTTTTGGGTAGCGGCGGGTCTACCCATATCATTTTTAGGTATGTTTATCTTCGCCGCACAATTAGGTGTGACTATTAACGTGTTGTCTCTTTTCGGAATGATCATCGTTATAGGTATTCTTGTTGATGACGGAATTGTGATCGGTGAAAATATTTACCACCATTATAATGATAAAGGAAAATCCCCCATAAGGGCTGCTATTGATGGTACTATGGAAGTAATACCTCCGGTAGTATCTGCCATTGCTACTACCCTCATAGCATTTTCGACTTTCTTTTTCTTAGATGGGAGAATTGGTAATTTTTTTAGTGAAGTATCGGTTATAGTCATGCTAACCTTGGCAGTTTCATTGATCGAGGCATTAATTATTTTACCTGCACATATTGCACATTCGATGACGATTGCTAATTCAAAGAAAAAACAAAGCAAGGTCAACAAATTTTTTACCAAGGTTAATTTAAAAGCAGATGGCTTATTGGTTTCGGTTAGAGATAAATTTTATGTACCCTATTTAACCTTTTTTTTAAAGCATAAAATTTTAGGTTTTGCCATTCCGCTGGCTTTATTAATCTTCAGTATCGGCGCCATTGGTGGTGGCATTGTTAGAACTTCCTTTTTTCCGTCAATTGCGAGCGATAGAATAGCCATTGATCTGAATATGCCACAAGGTACGAACGAAAAAATTACCGATTCAATCATTTCTATGATCGAAGAAGTTGCCTGGAAGGTGAATGAAGAATATACCGAAAAGCAAACCGGCAATCAGCAGGTAGTCCAGAATATTATTAAGCGTATCGGGCCTGGTACTTCTAATGCCTCACTTAATATTAATTTGTTGCCTGGAGAGTCCAGGGATTTTTCATCTCCGGAGATCACCAATTCAATTCGTGAAAAAGTAGGGAAAGTTTATGGTGTTGAAAGTTTGACATTTGGTTCGGGAGGAAATTTTGGAGGGAGCCCTGTAGCAGTAGCCTTATTGGGAAACAATATTGAAGATCTAAAAGCTGCCAAAAAAGAGTTGAAAGAAGAACTGGAAAAGAATACCCTGCTTAAAGATATTACAGATAATGATCCTTCAGGTATCAAAGAAGTAAAAATAAAATTAAAGGACAATGCCTATATACTTGGCCTCAATTTGCAAGAGGTGATGAACCAGATTAGATATGGTTTCTTTGGTTTCCAGGCACAACGTTTTCAGAGAGGCCAGGATGAAATAAAAGTATGGGTTAGATATGTAAGGGATAACCGGTCGTCGATCAAAGATCTTGATGACATGCGAATTGTAACGCCTTCTGGAGACAGGGTTCCATTTTCTGAAATTGGAACCTATGAAATTGAAAGGGGTGAAATTGCCATTAATCACCTTAACGGAAAACGCGAAATTCAGATCTCGGCAGATATGAAGACACCGGGTGAAAGTGCAACAGATATCATAGAAGACATTAGAACTCGGGTAATGCCGGAAATTTCTTCAAAATACCCAACAGTTTCAGCATTATATGAAGGGCAAAACAGGGAAGCAAAAAAGACAACAGATTCTGTGAATGTGGTAATCCCCATTATTTTGATACTTATATACATGACCATTGCCTTTACCTTCAGGTCTTACAGTCAACCCATTTTATTAATACTTATGATTCCTTTTAGTTTAATCGGGGTTGTTTGGGGACATTATTTTCACGATTTTCCAATCAATATTTTATCATGGTTGGGTATCATTGCACTCATAGGGATTATGGTGAATGACGGACTGGTCCTGATCGGTAAGTTCAATACATATCTTAAAGAAGGTCAAAAGTTTGACGAGGCTTTAATACATGCCGGTAAATCTCGTTTTAGAGCTATTTTTCTTACCTCATTAACTACTATTGCTGGTTTGGCTCCTTTATTGTTGGAAAAAAGCAGGCAGGCACAATTCTTAAAACCCATGGCTATTTCTATCTCATATGGGATTGCAATAGCAACAGTCTTAACCTTGGTAATGTTGCCCTTGTTATTATCGGTATCCAATTCGATCAAGGTCTTTATAAAATGGTTAAAAACGGGTGATCAGATTCACAAAGAAGAAGTAGAAAGAGCTATCATAGAATTAACAAATGAAAATGATGAATTATATTAAATTTATAGTATTCGTTTTTTCCGTAAGTGCGGGATTAAACGCTCAGGAAAAAATGCTTACCAAATCTGGGGCGGTTCAATTAGCTTTGGAAAATAATTACGGTATAAAAATCTCTAATAATAACCTTCAAATAGCCGAAAATAACAAGGGAATTATGAATACGGGCTTTTTACCAACATTAACGGGTAATGCCGGCGGAACCTATAATTTAGATAATACCGAAGCAGAATTTTCGAATGGGAATATAACAAACTTGACAGGGGCCGAGAGTAATCGGTATAATGCTTCATTAAATCTAAATTATACCCTCTTCGACGGACTTGGCAGGCATTATAATTACCAGCAATTAAAAGAACAATATAACCTATCTGAATTGCAAGTAAGGGAAACTATAGAAAATACAATTTTCCAGTTGTTTACAGTTTATTATAATGTGGCTAAATTAACCGAGAATGTAACATTATTGAATCAGAGTTTAAATATTTCTAAAGATAGATTGGCAAGAGTTACCTATCAGTTCGATTATGGCCAAAATACAAAATTAGATATTTTAAATGCCGAAGTCGATGTTAATAATGATAGCATCAACCTGTTAAACACAAAACAGGTATTAACAAATGCCAAACGAGACCTCTATGTCGTTCTTGGAAAGAATGGTTTTCCTGATTTTACCGTTGATACTTTGGTTAATTTTTCGTTAACCCTCAACAAAGCGTTGTTAAGAGGTTTGGTCAAGCAAAATAACGTAATCCTAAAACAAATGGAAACCAATATTGCAGTAAGTGATTTTCAGTTGAAATCGAATAGATCCGGTTACTTACCTTCTATTGGATTAACAGGGTCTTATGGCTGGAATAAAAATAATAACAATGCAGCATCTTTTTTATCAACCTCGACAAATACAGGTTTTTCAGGTGGGGTTAATCTAACCTGGAGTTTATTTAATGGTGGGCGTACCCGCACCTTAGTGCAAAATGCTAAAATAAATTTGGAAACCCAACAGTTATTCAAAGAGCAAACTGAACTTGAAATCGACAGGGATTTTAACAATGCATGGGAGGACTATCAAAATAAACTCTTTGTTTTACAAACTCAGTTAAAAAATGTTCAGACCAACACCAATAACTTTAACAGGACCGAAGAACGTTATAAGTTAGGTCAGGTCACTTCCATAGAATTCAGGCAGGCACAATTGAACCTTATTAATGCAATTAGTGACAAAAATGCGGCTAAATACGATGCGAAATTGGCAGAGTTGCAACTCATGCAATTAAGCGGGCAACTATTGGATATCGAGTTTTAGAATAAACTCTATCAATTACTTGATGTCTATTAAAAATAATCTATCAAGGCTTGAACCCCATTGTAGGAAATAAGGCATGAGAAAAATAAGGCCGCAACCAGCCCAAAATTGATCCAGATACTCGTTTTATATCCCTTCATGATCTTTTTATTATTAACTAAAAGCATGATACCAACTATTACTAATGGCAATACAAAAACATTGAATACCTGAGATAAAATTTGCATTTCAATTGGATTCGCACCGAATACCGGAACGATTAAGGCAAATAGACAAGCAATTGCCGTTATGATCCTAAATTGCCTGGAACTGGTATCCAATTTACCTGACTGATAATCGGCCAATAATATGGGTGCAATTAACAAACAAGGGAAAATGGAAGATAAACCGGCGCTTAAAGTTCCAAAAAAGAATAAAGTCAAAGCAAATTTACCGGCAATTGGTTCCAAGGTATTTACCATATCTAATACTTCCGTAACCGGCTTCCCCTGGTGAAACAAAGCCCCGCTAGCCACCGCCATTACCGATCCACTTATGATAAATACTAAAATGGCCGCAGTTATAGCATCCTTCTTTTGTTGAGCTAAATTTTTAATCGTCCAGCCTTTACCCTGAACAAACAATGGTCTGGATAGAAAAGTAGCCGCTGCCATCGTAGTGCCAACAAATGCTGCTACCAGCATCTTTCCTCCTTCCACCTCAGGAATTGATGGTATTAGACCCCGCGCAACTTCTATTGGAAGGGGATAAACTATGAATAGAGATATTAAAAAAGATAGCCCCATGATGGTTACGAAAATGACCAATATTTTTTCAAAAAACGTATATTTTCCAACCAACAATAAACCGTACATAATTCCAATGACCACTATCGCAATGACCAATACCGACTCATATTTCAATCCTTCCAATTGAGGGAAATATATTAAAAGCAGTTCATAAATAATACTTGCTGAAATGCCAAGTATACCCATTAATGAATTCCATTGACCAAAAGAAATTCCAATTATGATAAGAATGGCAATAAGTTTACCCCCTTTTATATGTCTTTTAAATCCGTATAGGGCGGTTTCACCAGAAATTAGGGCGTAGTTTCCATAGGTAAACATTAAGAGGCCAGAAAAGATGCAGCTAAGCAATAATACCCATAACAATTGCATGCCATAGGTAGAGCCGGCAACAATCATAGAAGTTACGCTTCCGGTACCAATGGTATAACCGATGGCAAAAATTCCCGGACCAAAACCTAAAATAAGTGCAAGTATTTTTTTTAGCAACGATTTGTCTTTGTTGGATTTTACCATATTAATAATTTAAAATTTTATAAATCCTTCAACATCCGCTCAATCCTATTTAATACTCTCAATTATTTTAATTGATTCTCTTGTAAGTTCTTCTATCTTTTTTAGATCAAAATTGCCTTTAGCATCTTTCGCAATTAATTTCGATCCCATACCCACACAGGTTACACCTGCCTTGAACCAAGAAGAAAGATTTTCTTTATCAGGAGATACTCCACCTGTAGGCATAATACTTGTCCATGGGCATGGCCCTTTGATGGCTTTTACAAAACCGGGACCATATATTTCACCAGGAAATAATTTAACGATCTCACATCCCAATTCCTCCGCCCTGGCTATTTCTGATAAGGTACCACAACCCGGCGACCATAATACTTTTCTCCTGTTACATACCAAGGCAATATCTTCACGCAGTACCGGAGTCACTATAAA
>CBDUPN010000077.1:0-9232 GCA_965369125.1 uncultured Aureibaculum sp.
GGTTTGAATCCTGTCGAGGTCACTAAAAGCGAAAAGTCTGTATCAAAATACAGGCTTTTTTATTTTCAGCAAGGGCTCAAGTGACTGCTTGAAGGCTTAGTTGGAAATAAAAAAGTGTATTGCGCTAGCAATGCCAACTTTGCATTTTCAGAAAGGAACTCCAAAGGATCATGTAATAATCCTGTCGAGGTCACGAATAAATCAAAAAGCAGGCAAAACATAAAGCTTGCTTTTTTGTATTAGAGGGTTTTTGTTTTTCAGCGCGGAGCGCAAAGGAAGATTGCGCCCAGCGGAATTAATCCTGAAATTAATTCTCAGCATCATTTTCATTTAGACTACGGAGTTCAAAAGGATCATGAAATATTCCCGTCAAGTCGATTTCAACGGACGACACCAAAAGTCACTTCTTTCCCAGTAGTCTAACTTTTAAAGAAAAAAAGGGTCAAAACCTTGTTTATATATAGTTAATTTCTGAAACCTGGATGCAATAATAATATATGTGTCTGATTATAAGTGTTTTATATTTACATATTGTTCATTCAAGAATGAAATCATTATTTAATTTTCTATTTTTATATCTTTAACTGGTTAAAAATCACATGATGAAAAACTTATTACTACTATTTATTATTATAGGTACAATTATTTCTTGCGAAGAAAAAAATGCGGAAAAGAAAATTGCAGGAAATAAGCCTAATATTCTATTGATAGTTGTAGACGACCAAGGTTATGCAGATTTTTCACCCTTTGAAAACCACGACAACACTGTGTCAACACCTAACATTTCTCGTATAGGAAAATCAGGAACTGTGTTTGCCCAAGCTTATGTTACGGCACCTGTTTGCAGTCCTTCAAGAGCAGGAATATTAACGGGCAAAAATCAATTTAGATGGGATAAACCAGCAAGTTGGGGCCCCGGATTACCAGACAATATAAAAACAATTGCAGAATATTTGAAGGAAGTTGGTTATGAAACTGCACGTATTGGCAAGAATGATTTAGGACGAAATTTTCATAAAAACAATGTACGTGAATACCCACTAAACCACGGTTATGATGAGTTTTTAGGATTCAGTGCCCACGCACACGATTATTGGCTGAATTCCGCCGAGATTAAAGAGCGAACTCCGGACCCATATGGCACGAGTGCACTTTTAGGACCCCTTATGCATAACATGGGTGACAAAAGTTATGATGAAGGTTATCTTACTGATATTTTAACAGACGAATCAATCGATTACATAAAAAGAGAAAGAGATAAACCCTTCTTTCTGACCTTGGCGTATAATGCTGTTCACCATTTGATCCATGAAGTTCCTAAAAAATATTTAGAGAAATATAATGTAAAAGAAATACCTAATTATGATCCAGATAGTTTGTTGGCTTATGGGAAACATAAAGCTGGAACTTATGCGGCCTACTATGATAAATATTCTCGGGTTGGTGCTATTCAACATGAAGATTTAAGGAACTATTATTTAGCAAACCTTAATTGTTTAGACGATAATATTGGGCGCATTTTAGATGTATTGGATGAACGAAAACTCAATAAGAATACTGTGATTGTATTTATTTCAGATAATGGTGGCTCACCGCTTACGGGAGCTAATAATTCACCTTTAACCGGTGGCAAGTATTCGCTTTGGGAAGGTGGAATACGTGTCCCAATGGCTATAAGTTGGTCAGAGAATATTGCGGCAGGAAAAGTGGAAACCAATTATGTTTCAGCAACTGATATCTTACCAACACTTGCCAAAATAGCTGGTGCTGAAATCAATGACTCTTCATTAGATGGTATTGACCTTTTTAAGCCAAACATGAATAGATTGTTAGTCTGGAAATGGCAAAATACTTGGGCCGTAAGACAAGGCAATTGGAAGTTGACCAATGCCAATGAAAACCATTGGAAAAGCGAACCATCTGCACAATATATTGCGCCAATAGTCGACAATTTGGAATTAAAACTTTTTAATGTCGCAGATGATGTAGGTGAACGATTTGATTTAGCAGCGGAATATCCGGAAAAAGTTAAAGAACTTGAAGCAGCTTATAAAAACTGGATAGATTCGAATGTAATAAAAGAATAAGAAATTTATTTGGCTAAACAATAGTTACTTTGACGCCTTTTTCTTCTAATTTCCTCTTGTTTGTTGCAGATATTCCATTATCCGTAATAATTTCATTTATAGCCTCCAAATCACATATTTTAGCAAAACTCTTTTTGCCAAATTTTGATGAATCTGCTAAAACGATAATTTTTTGCGCTGAGGTCAACATTTTCTTATTCAATTGAGCCTCCTCTAAACTCGTGGTAGATAAACCATATTCTAAATCTATACCATCTACCCCTAAAAATAATTTACTGCACGAAACGTTTTCTAATATTTGCACTGCATAATTACCAATTACAGAAGCAGAACTCGGTCTTATATATCCACCCAATTGTAATATTTCAATATTTTTTTGATTGATAAGATACAAACCAACATATAAGGAAGGGGTAATAACAGTTAGCTTATTTTTTGGTTTAATATACTTTGCAAGAGCTTGAACAGTTGTCCCGGATGCTAACATTATCGAATCATTTTCATCAATTAATTCAGCTGCTGCCTGGGCAATACCTTTTTTTTCTTCTACAGATATTTTTTCTTTTTCATTAATGGCTTTTTCATTGATATAAGGGTTCTCTAAAGAAGCCCCGCCATGAGTCCTGAATAACAAACCTTTCTCTTCTAATAGCTTAAGGTCTTTTCTAATTGTAACTGCAGAAACATCTAACAATTTACATAAATCTAATACTTCAAGGTATTTTTCCTTATTTAATTTGTCCAATATTATTTGATGTCTTTTCATGCTCTATTTAATACAAATATAATTAAAATGAAAGTAAACGAAAACAATAATAAGAAAATATATAAAATATTACTTTCATTTACTTTCATTAAGTTGTAATAAATTGTATATTTGAAGCAATACATAACAAAAAAAAATAATATATAAGTGAATTTGTTTAATAGAGCGTCATTAATCGAACAATTGCGAGCATCACCAAATTGGGATGTGATTGTCATAGGAGGTGGATCAACCGGTTTGGGAGTTGCATTAGACAGCGTTACACGGGGATATAAAACGCTTTTATTAGAACAGATCGATTTTTCCAAAGGCACATCAAGCAGAAGTACTAAATTGGTTCATGGAGGGGTAAGATATTTAGCGCAAGGAAATATAGACCTGGTTAAAGAAGCTTTATATGAAAGAGGGTTATTATTAAAAAATGCTTCTCATTTAGTAAAAAACCAATCCTTCATTATTCCTAATTATAAGTGGTGGGATAATTTTCTTTATACAGTTGGATTGAAAATGTATGATTTTTTAGCAGGTAAATTAAGCTTTGGGAAATCGATACGCATCAGTAAAAAAGAAATCATTTCGAGATTAAAAATCATCAAAACTGATCATCTTAAAGGTGGGGTTGTTTATTTTGACGGGCAATTTGATGATGCCAGGTTAGCCGTAAATATTGCACAAACGTGTATAGAAAATGGGGCTACAGTGCTCAATCATTTTAAAGTGATGTCTTTATTAAAAGACGATAAAGGTATCATCAATGGATTAATTGCTCAAGATCAGGAAACGCAAGAAATTAGTGAATTACATGCCAAAGTTGTAATCAATGCGACGGGCGTTTTTACAGATGAAATTCTTAGAATGGACAACGCCAATGCTCAAGATATGGTGAGGCCAAGCCAAGGAATTCATCTGGTACTAGATAAATCTTTTTTACCTGGAAATGATGCTATTATGATCCCAAAAACTGATGATGGCAGGGTGTTATTTTTAGTTCCATGGCATAATGTAGTAATCGTAGGTACTACCGATACCTTATTAGACAGCCATAGCTTAGAACCACCACCGCTAGACGATGAAGTAGATTTTATTATCTCAACAGCAAATAAATACCTTACTAAAACAGTTACTAGAAAAGATATCTTAAGCGTTTTTTCCGGCTTAAGACCACTTGCAGCGCCAAAGGATAAATCAGAAAAAACAAAAGAAATTTCTCGTAGCCATAAAATTATTATCTCCAAATCGGAGCTTATGACCATTACAGGTGGTAAATGGACCACATATCGACGGATGGCACAAGACACTATTAATAAAGCTATTTCTATAGGTAAATTGCCCTATAAATCATGTGTGACAAAACATTTAGCAATTCATGGAAGTAATGATCTCAAAAAAAATGATAAAAACGATCATTTCGATATTTACGGAAGTGATCAAAAAGAAATTCAACAGTTAATAAAAGATTCACCAGAATTGGGTGAGAAATTACATAAAAGGTTAATGCATACGAAAGCTGAAATTATTTGGGCAATTAGAAATGAGATGGCGAGAACAGTTGAAGACATTTTAGCGAGACGGGTAAGGCTCTTATTCCTCGATGCCAGAGCGGCAATTGAAGCGGCTCCTGTTGTAGCAGAATTACTATCACAAGAACTAAAAAAAGATAAGAAATGGCAAGAGCAACAAGTGACAGAATTTACAAACTTAGCTCAACAATATATTTTATAAAAACGAAGTAATCCTCAAGATTTTAAAAAAAATCCTTTAATTTCAATCCTTTAATCAGTTATGGAAAAATATATACTCTCTTTAGATCAAGGTACAACAAGTTCAAGAGCTATCATTTTTGACAAAAAAGGAAATATAATTTCTACTGCTCAAAAAGAATTTACACAATATTTTCCCAAACCTGGATGGGTAGAACATGATCCAACTGAAATTTGGTCAACACAAACCGGAGTTGCCGCTGAAGCTATAGCAAAAAAAGGACTCAATGCTGAAAATATTTCAGCCATTGGAATTACCAACCAACGTGAAACCGTAGTGGTATGGGATAAAAATACTGGAAGACCTATCTATAATGCCATTGTATGGCAAGACAAAAGAACAGCCGATTTTTGTGATAAATTAAAAAAACAAGGGAAGGCTGCAATGATTAGAGAGAAAACAGGGTTGGTAATTGATGCGTACTTTTCTGCTACCAAAGTAAAATGGATCTTAGACAAGGTTGATGGCGCCAGAAAAAAAGCAGAAGCCGGAGATTTACTCATGGGTACTATAGATACTTGGCTGGTATGGAATTTTACAAAGGGGGATCAGCATATTACCGATGTAAGCAATGCTTCAAGAACATTGCTGTTTAATATAAATAGCATGCATTGGGATGATGAACTACTAGAATTATTTACCATTCCAAAAAGCATGTTGCCGCAAGTAAAACAATCTAGCGAAATTTATGGCCATTCTACATCTACTTTTTATGATGCCAGAATTCCAATTGCGGGTATCGCAGGAGATCAACAGGCCGCCTTATTTGGGCAAATGTGTACAAAATCCGGTATGGTTAAAAATACCTATGGAACAGGCTGTTTTATGTTAATGAATATTGGAGAAAAACCTATAGTTTCTAAAAATAACTTACTCACCACGGTCGCTTGGAAAATTAATGGTAAAACTCATTATGCACTTGAAGGTAGTATATTTATTGCCGGCGCGGTAGTTCAATGGCTTCGTGATAGTTTAAAAATTATTAGAACATCAGAAGAAGTTGAAAAATTAGCGAGCTCAGTCAATAGTTCAGAGGGGGTATATTTTGTCCCTGCTTTTGCTGGGTTGGGCGCACCTCATTGGAACCAACATGCCCAAGGCACTATATTCGGATTAACACGAGGTAGCACCGACGCTCACATCGCCCGTGCCGCACTCGAATCTATTGCTTATCAAACTATGGATATTTTAAAAGCGATGGAAGCAGACAGTGGCATTGCAATTAAAGAATTAAGGGTTGATGGTGGAGCAACTGTTAATGATTTACTGATGCAATTTCAATCAGATGTTTTAAACACAATAACAGTTAGGCCAAAGATAGTTGAAACAACAGCTATGGGAGCCGCATTTTTAGCTGGTTTAGCGGTTGGGTATTGGAAAAATCCCGAAGAAATACAGGAAATTTGGCAAACCGATCAACGCTTTCATCCAACATCAAAAAGAAAAAAAATTGAAAAAGGAATTAAAGGATGGTATAATTCTATTGACACATTAGAATATTGGACCAAGGGAAAATCATAAAAAATTAAAGAAAAATGACTCCATTTATTGCAGAAATTATTGGTACGGCCATACTTATATTATTAGGTGGTGGCGTGGTTGCCAATGTAGTATTAAATAAAACCTTGGGTAATGGTGGTGGCTGGATTGTTATCACTACCGGATGGGCATTGGCTGTTTATGTGGCCGTAGTTGTTGCAGGGCCGCATAGCGGAGCCCATATTAACCCGGCAGTAAGTATAGGATTGGCAGTCGCCGGTAAGTTTCAATGGGCATCTGTGCCTTTATATATACTTGGACAGATGATCGGTGCCATGATAGGAGCATCAACGGTTTGGGTATTCTATAAACATCATTTTGATACCACTAAAGATGGAGATTCTAAAAAAGCGGTCTTTTGCACTGCACCTGCTATTAGAAATACATTTTCCAATTTTTTTAGTGAATTCATTGGTACTTTTATTTTAATTTTTACGATTCTTTATTTTACAGATGCTACGATTACTGATTCAAATGCCGTAGTTGGTTTAGGTTCCTTAGGGGCATTGCCTGTTGCATTTTTAGTTTGGGCAATCGGTCTTTCTTTAGGAGGAACAACTGGTTATGCTATAAATCCTGCTCGAGATTTGGGCCCTAGAATCATACATGCGATATTACCTATAAAAGATAAGGCTTCTAACGATTGGACTTATGCCTGGATTCCGGTCTTGGCGCCTATTGCAGGAGCCACAATTGCTGCTCTCTTAATGTTAACATTGGTTTGATCGTGTTAAAAGTAACTATATTCACAAGGCGGCTATTAAAAAAACAATATGACCAAAGACTAAAAACCTAGCGACCAACAGCTTCAATTAATGAAAGGTTTACAATTACTCTTATCCATTCTATTTCCATTGACATTTTTTTGTCAAGAAACCCCTCCTATATTAAAATTTTCGCCCAATACTTATATGGCAGAAAACCAAAATTGGGCCATATCCCAAAATAATGATAAATTCATTTTTGTAGCTAACAATGAAGGATTATTGGAGTATAATGGAGCAACATGGAAACTCTATCCTTCCCCTAATAACACTATACTTCGATCAGTAAAAGCAGTTGATGATAAAATTTATACTGGCGCGTATATGGAATTCGGTTACTGGCAAAGAACTTCTCAAGGCCTGTTAGAATACCATTCTTTATCAGCTAAAATACCTAAAAATCTCCTTGAAGATAATAATTTTTGGACCATAGAGACTCATGAAAATTGGATTTTGTTTCAATCTAATGACAGGATATATTTCTATAATACCAAAAACGAAGAGATTAATTATTTGACTGATAAAAATAATTATTTGAGAATATTTAAGCTGAATAATAACATATATATTCATAAGAGAGATAATAAGATCTATAGAATAGAAGGTGATGAAGAAGTCGAGTTAGCTGTGTTTCCGGATGAATTTGATGTTAAATTGGTTCTTAATATTTTTCAGATCGAAGAAAGTATTTTAGTATTAACCAGAAATGAAGGTTTTTTCATTATAAGAGACGGTATTATCGAAAAATGGAATATTCCTGCCGATTCAATAATCACATCATCTCATATTTTTAGCGGGATTCAACTCAGTGATAATACTTTTATGCTGGGAACTATTTCTAATGGTTTAATTCATTTGTCGGCCGACGGAAAGATAATTAATACCATTGATCAATCCAATGGATTGAGCAATAATACAGTTCTAAATTTATTTGAAGATGATTTTGGTAATGTTTGGGTCGCATTAGATAATGGTATAGATTGTTTAAATATGCCTTCTTTTATCAGAGAATACAATGATTATGGAGGCACTGTTGGCACCACTTATGCATCAATAATTTATGATGATAAGTTATATATTGGCACAAATCAAGGCCTTTTTTATAAGTCTGCTTTCAGTAATGAGTTATTAAAGCCTGTTATTGGAACCAAAGGGCAGGTTTGGTCTTTATATGAATATAATGGTGATTTACTTTGCGGCCATACCTTAGGTACTTTTTTGATAAAAGATGGATCCTCATTTCAATTTTCAGATATTCTAGGCACTTGGGGGTTCAGGGAAATTCCTAAGCATCCTAATACCTTATTACTTGGTCATTATTCGGGTATGAGTATTATAGCCAAGGAAAATGGAGCATGGAAATTAAAACATAAAATTAAAAATTTTGAAAACTCTGCACGTTTTTTTGAAGTTATGGGTGATGATGAAGTCTGGGTTAATCATGAATATAAAGGGGTATACAAACTTAAATTAAATAGTTCTTTAACTGAATTTGAAGAAGTTGCCTTATATTCAGAACTGCCTAAAGGAAAGGGTTCAGGACTTTTAAAGTATTCTGGAGAATTATTATACAGCTTCGAAGAGGGTGTTTTTAAATTAGATACTATTAAACAACAATTTGTTAAAGACACCGTCTTAAATAAACTCATTCTAAATGACAAATATGTTTCAGGAAAACTGGTAAAAGATGATAAAGATAAGTTATGGGGTTTTAATAGAAACAGCATCGGATATGCTCAAAAAGGACCTATACCTGGAAAGACAATAATAAAATTTATTCCTATACAAAATAGTTTAAGAAAAGTTACAGTAAGTTTTGAAAACATTACATACTTACAGGATAATAAATATATTATCGGGAAGACCAATGGTTATATTTTAGCTGATTTAAACCTTTATCAAACGGAGCCCCATACCGTATATTTGAATAATATCACATTTAATCAAAATGACACCTTAAGATCTGCTAGGTTATTTGACAAGGGTACCTTCGAATATAGAAAAAACTATATTAAATTTAATTATAGTGTTCCGAGTTATTGTAAATATGAATTTATTTATTTCCAATATAAGTTGGAAGGCTATAACGATAACTGGAGTGATTGGACTGTAAATCCCGAAGTGTCTTATGAAAAATTACCCTTTGGCAATTATTCTTTTAAGGTAAGATCAAAAATAGGCTCTCAAGTTTCAGACAATATCGCCTCTTATGATTTTACCATCGAACGACCAAAATTTTTATCTAATCTTGCATTAATTGGTTATATTTTACTCTTATCGGTTTTGGCTTTCATTACACATAGAATGTATAAAAT
>CBDUPN010000078.1:0-9191 GCA_965369125.1 uncultured Aureibaculum sp.
CATCTCAAATTTGGTGAAGACCTAGTTGTTGTAAATGATCAAATTTCCTTGTTGTTCGCGAAGACCGATGCTGGATGGAAGATCGTGAGTGAACATCATTCACCTTTGAAAAAAGAAGAAAGTTAAAAAAATGCTGGAATAAAGAATGTAAAAAATAGCTCATAAAGCGCAGGTCATCAAAACTTGCGTTTTTTTAATATATTTATACAAGCCGAAAAGTTAATTCGTAAATCTCGTTACTTTTCATAAACAAAACCATTGGTAAGAATGTTGAACAACTGAAATAAACTTGAAATTTTAAATAATATGAAAACAACACCAGCGCACGATAATCGAATAGCTACAATGACATTTGCTTCGGTATACCCACATTATGTCACTAAAGTTGAGAAAAAAGGCAGGACCAAAGAAGAATTACATCAGGTTATAGAATGGCTGACAGGTTTTGATAATAAAAAGCTGAAAGAATTGATTAACGAAAAGGTGACTTTTAAATCTTTTTTTGCAAATGCAAAATTAAACCCAAATGCTCATTTAATTACTGGCGTAATTTGTGGCTATCGCATAGAAGAAATTGAAACCCCACTAACGAAACAAACGAGATATTTAGACAAGTTAGTGGATGAGTTGGCCAAAGGTAAAAAGATGGAAAAGATATTACGACAAACGCAAAAAATAATCACATAAGGAGAATCACCTCTGCCTAAACCTTGTTTCAAATAGTGCTTCCTTACAGACGTACTTCAATTATGCATAATCGATTACCTTAACATTCTAAAAAACGACAGCAACGGATTTTCAAACATCAAAAGGACTGACAATCTTATTAATTATATCATTAACCTAATTTATTAGACAATTGAAAAAGATCATCTTGCCTTTGTTGGCAATCATATATACATCCTTGGCTTTGGGACAAAACACATTCAAGGCCATCATCAAAGACAGCCAAACCAAAGAAACGCTTTTTGGAGCAACAGTAATTTTGCAAGGCACAACCAATGGAGCTGTTGCAGATGAAAATGGTTTTGTTGAGATCAAAAATATTCCTGATGGAAAACAGGTCATCATCTTTAGTTACATCGGCTATAAAGAGAAAAACTACACATTCTATTTCCCCTTAACCCAAACAGAACCTTTAGAAATTCTTCTTTCTGGTGACGAAGGTGAAGAACTTGAAGAAGTGGTAATCTCATCCACCCGTTCCAGCCGAACTATTGACAACATTCCAACAAGAATAGAAGCTATTTCCGGTGAAGAATTGGAAGAAAAAGGAAATATGAAACCTGGGGATATTCGTATGATGTTGAATGAAAGCACAGGTATACAAACACAACAAACATCTGCCACTTCCTATAACTCAAGCATCCGCATTCAAGGGCTTGACGGAAAGTACACACAGATTTTGCGAGACGGCTTCCCCTTATATTCGGGATTTTCCGGCGGATTAAGTTTATTACAAATTGTCCCTCTTGATTTAAAACAAGTAGAAGTTATTAAAGGTGCTTCATCGACTCTTTACGGTGGTGGTGCTATTGCGGGATTAGTAAATCTTGTTTCAAAAATACCGAAAGAAAAACGAGAATTAAGCTTTATGCTCAATGGCACATCTGCATTAGGTTTAGACGCCAGTGGATTTTATTCGGAGAATTTCGATAAAGTAGGCACGACAATTTTTGCTTCTTATAATTTAGGAACACCTTATGATCCCGCAAAAATTGGATTTACAGCAATTCCAAAATTTACAAGATATACTATTAATCCAAAATTATTTGTCTATTTCAATGATAAAACAACGCTTAACATTGGAATTAACAGCACCATCGAAGACCGCATCGGTGGCGATATAAAATATATAGAAAGTAAAGGCGACAGCATTCATTCATATTTTGAAAAGAATAAAACAACTCGTTTTAGCACTCAGTTAGGCCTTGACCATAAATTGAACGACAAATCAACATTGTCATTTAAAAATAGTGTGGGTTATTATGACAGAACCATTGAAATTCCTAGCTACGAATTTTCTGGTATTCAATTATCTTCTTTTAGTGAAGCAACCTTCAATTACAAAGGAGAAAAATCAGAATGGGTTACTGGTCTAAATCTTTGGTCAAATAAATTCGACCAAAATAAAATTGACACGTCAACAGTAGTTGACTACAATCACACAACCTTTGGTGCGTTTGTTCAAAACACTTGGAATGCCAGCGAAAAATTTATACTTGAAACTGGTTTGCGTGGCGACTATCAAAACGAATACGGATTTTTTGCATTACCCAGAATTTCTGCTCTTTTAAAAGTTCATCCTAAGCTTTCTATGCGCATTGGCGGTGGTTTAGGTTACAAGACACCTACTGTTTTTACAGAGGACGCAGAGCGGATACAGTTTAGAAATGTATTGCCAATTGATGTTTCAACAACAAAAGCTGAAGAATCCATCGGTGGAAATTTTGATATCAATTTTAAAACGCCACTTACGGATAATATGTTTTTTAGTATAAATACTTTACTATTTTATACAAAAGTAAAAAACCCATTAGTTCTTGTTCCAACAATAACTGGCTCATATGAATTTCAGCAGCCCAAAGGATTTATAGACACCAAAGGGATTGAAACAAATGTCAAACTGACTTACGAAGATTTTAAACTTTTCATCGGCTATACATTTGCAGATGTTAAGCAGCATTACAACGAAAATGTAACAAAATTTCCCTTGGTTGCTCAACACCGACTGAATAATGTTTTGATGTATGAGATTGAAGAGAAATTAAAAATCGGTTTGGAAGCATATTATTTCAGCCCACAACAATTAAATGATGGTGCAACAGGTAGGGAATATTGGTTGTTTGGACTTATGATTGAAAAAATATGGGAGAGGTTCTCCGTTTTCATAAACTTCGAAAATTTCGGGAATACAAGACAGACAAAATTTGATACTATTTACACGGGTTCAATTACTAACCCCACATTTAGGGATATTTATGCTCCTGTTGACGGATTTGTTGTAAATGGTGGACTAAAAATAAAATTCTAATTTATACCAGGAGTCAAACAAATTTGATTAAAGCAGACGATTTAAGAAAAGTTGATAATGGAAATCTTGCCCCGTGCTTTGAAATTGCTCTAAACTAAAATTTAAAAGGGCTATGATCTACATAACAGCAGGCCTGAAAGGAATTTTACTTCACCAATCCCACTTTGAAATATAATAATAAAAAAGGTGGTGTCCCGATAATAATCGGGAACATAACCACCTCTTCATAAATATTAAATTTTAATCAGACTTCTTGCTTAAGCCAGGTCGAATCGGTCAAGATTCATCACCTTGTTCCATGCAGCCACAAAGTCATGAACAAACTTTTCTTTATTATCGTCCTGTGCATAAACTTCAGCATATGATCTAAGAATAGAATTAGAACCAAACACCAGGTCAATTCTAGTAGCTGTCCATTTAGCTTTTCCAGTTTTACGATCACAAATTTCGTAAATGCCGTTTATTGGTTTCCAGGAGTTAGACATATCGGTTAAATTAACAAAAAAGTCATTTGTTAACGCACCAACCTTACTCGTAAAGACCCCATGGTTTGTACCGCCATGATTTGTTCCCATAACACGCATTCCACCTATTAAAACTGTCATTTCCGGAGCAGTTAATCCCATTAACTGGGTACGGTCTAACAATAGTTCTTCGGGACTTACCATGTAATCTTTTTTCAACCAGTTACGATAGCCATCTGCAAGTGGCTCAAGAGGTTCAAAAGATTCTACATCGGTCATTTCAGCTGTAGCATCACCGCGGCCAGGTACAAAAGGCACTTTGATATTCATACCTGCATTTTGTATAGCCTTTTCAACACCTATATTTCCGGCTAGAACAATGGTGTCTGCAATGCTAATTCCAAATTCGGCAGCAATAGGCTTGAGAACCGATAATACTTTTGAGAGCCTTTTAGGTTCGTTTCCTTCCCAGTCTTTTTGCGGCGCAAGACGTATGCGTGCGCCATTGGCACCTCCTCGATAATCAGATCCTCTGAATGTTCTTGCACTATCCCAGGCGGTTGATACCATTTCTGAAATGCTCAATCCTGAATTTGCAATTTTCGATTTAACCTTATCAATATTATAATCTTTTTTTCCTTTTGGAATAGGATCTTGCCAAATCAAATCCTCCTTAGGTGAATCTGGTCCAAAATAACGTTCTTTTGGCCCCATATCACGGTGTGTTAATTTAAACCACGCACGTGCAAAGGCATCAGAAAAGGCATCAAAATCATTCTTGAATTTCAAAGAAATCTCTTTATAGGTCGGGTCAACTTTCATCGCCATATCTGCATCGGTCATTATTGGATTATGACGTGTGGTCATATCTTCCACATCCACAGGCATATCTTCTTCCTTGATACTCACTGGTTCCCATTGCCAGGCTCCTGCAGGACTTTTGCGCAATTCCCACTCATGTTTAAACAGCATTTCAAAATAGCCATTGTCCCATTTTGTAGGATGCGTTGTCCATGCACCTTCCAATCCACTGGTTACAGTATCTCTACCTTTACCTGTTCTGGTTGGATTAAACCATCCAAATCCTTGTTCTTCTATTGGTGCAGCTTCCGGTTCAGGGCCTAAAATACTGGCATCTCCATTACCATGTGTTTTACCAACTGTATGGCCACCGGCGGTTAGAGCCACAGTCTCCTCATCATTCATGGCCATCCTCTTAAAGGTTTCTCTTACCTGTGCCGCTGTTTTCATCGGGTCTGGGTTCCCATTAACACCTTCAGGATTTACATAAATCAATCCCATCTGTACAGCAGCCAAAGGATTTTCCATAGTAGAAGGTTTACCAACATCTTCATAACGCTCATCACTAGGCGCTAACCATTCTTTTTCTGCTCCCCAATAGGTGTCTTTTTCAGGACCCCAAATATCTTCTCTACCGAAGGCGAAGCCAAAAGTTTTTAAGCCCATACTTTCATAGGCAATGTTTCCTGCCAGAATAATTAAGTCAGCCCAACTTACCTTGTTACCGTATTTCTTTTTAATAGGCCAAAGTAGTCGTCTCGCTTTATCGAGGCTCGCATTGTCTGGCCATGAATTAAGTGGTGCAAAACGTTGGTTGCCTGTTCCGCCTCCACCACGGCCATCAGATATTCTATATGAGCCGGCAGCGTGCCATGCCATTCGAATCATCAATCCACCGTAGTGTCCCCAATCGGCTGGCCACCAGTCCTGGCTGTCTTTCATTAAATTGTGTAAGTCTTTTTTAAGAGCCTTTACATCCAGTTTTTTAAGTTCCTTACGGTAGTTAAAATCCTTTCCTAAAGGATTGGTTTTAGTGTCATGCTGATGAAGAATATCCAGATTTAGTGATTTTGGCCACCATTTCATAACGTTATCCTGTATCTCTGTATTTGCCCCATGCATAACCGGGCATTTACCAGTTTTTGAATTGCTCATGATATTATTAGTATTAAAAGATTGTTATTATTAATTCATATTACCTCATCGTTAACTGCTAACAATGGTAAGTCTAGTTTATTTTCCGACCCTAATTTACGACAATCTTCTTTAAATTTTAAGGATATCTGTATTTAAATACTTTATTTATTCATAAGGAAAACCTATAATTCAAATTTGACTAAAAAATTCATCTTAGATCATAAAGTATTATTACTCTCCTACACTATTCCTTCGCTTTATGTCTCGACTAAAATCCTTATCTTTAGACAAATACAGGATATTTATTATAATAAGCAAATTGAAATAAACAAAATAAGTCTAATCTTAGCATATTAATTTGTTGGTGTTTACTTAAACATAAGGCTAATGAAAACAATAATCACATATATCATAATTAGTATGTTATTTTCTTGTTCGGCAAATAAATTAACTGAATTTGATTTTTTGGTCGGAACCTGGAAAATGGAAGGAAAAGAAAACTATGAATCCTGGGAGAAATTTGATCATATCTTCAAGGGGCAATCATATAAAATGGTTGATGGACAAAAAATTGTAACTGAAATCATAGAATTGAGATCAGATGGAGATCAAATTATCTATACACCAAGGGTCTTTGATCAAAATGAGGGTAAACCAATTCAATTTATATTGCTAAAACTCGACGAAAATGTATTCTCTTTTGAAAATTCAGATCATGATTTCCCTAAGAAAATTCAATATAAAAAACTTTCCGAAAATGAATTATTAATATCGGTGTTGGGGGAAAATGATAAAGGGTTTTCTTATAAATTATTTAATCAGGTCGATTAAAATTAATATATAAATTCATTACTAAAATACATAATGTATTCAAATTCAGTAAAATCCTAAGATTGAAATAAAATGCCCCATTTAATTGAAACTGAAAGATTAATTCTTAGAGAATTCACTATAAATGATGCGGATGCCGTATATGAATTCAACTCAAATCCCGAAGTTCAAAAGTATACCGGAGATGAATTAATTGATTCCCCGGAGCGTGCGAAAGAATTGATACTTAACATATCTCTAAAAGAATATAAAAATTATGGTTATGGAAGGTGGGCCGCAGTTTATAAACCCGATAACAAAGTTATTGGCTTTGCCGGATTAAAATACCTTCCGGAACTAGATGAAACAGATATCGGATTTAGATTCTTACCTCAATATTGGGGTAAAGGGATAGCTACTGAAGCTTCCAGGGAAATCATAAAATATGGATTTGAAAATTTCGGACTCCACAGAATTATTGGCATTGCCATGCCCCAAAATATAGCTTCTTGCAAGGTGCTTGAAAAACTTGGATTTAACCTTTATAAAATAGATGAATACGACGGTGATGGGGGAAATTATCGTTGGTATAAACTAGAAAGAAGTAATTACAACCCATAACGAATTCAAACCAGAATGAGATTCATACTTTTTCTAATACAACCAACACTCCCTAATCGGTAGTTAAAATTATATAATTCAATTAATGATCGTATTCCGCCAGTCCTTTTGTAAATCTTTCAGGATCTGCCGCAAGATGATAGCGGGGGTCATCAATATCTTCGACGATCACCTCATGGAATTTTGGACTCGCTTTATAAAGCAAAATCTTACAATCCTCGCTTAAGTGTTTTAGTTTAATGGTCTTGCCTTCGGCTTCATATTTCTGAACAAGGTTAAAAATTGCTTCTAATGCCGAGTGATCGCTTATTCTAGATTCCACGAAATCTATTTCAACCTTTTTTGGGTCATTTTTAGCATCAAACTTTTGATTAAAGGCAGTAACCGATCCAAAAAACAATGGCCCCCATATTTCATAAACTTTAGTCCCATCTTCTTTCATTCGTTTACGAGCTCTAATACGCTTGGCATTTTCCCATGAAAATACCAAAGCACTCACTATCACACCGGCAATAACAGCAATAGCTAAATCAAAGATTACAGTTAAAGCCGAAACCAATATTAAAACAAAAAGATCTGTAAGCGGAATTTTATTCAAAATTCTAAAACTACTCCAGGCGAAAGTACCTATAACTACCATAAACATAACACCTACCAACGCAGCGATTGGAACCCGTTCTATAAGTCCGGAGGCAAATAATATAAATGCCAACAGGGTTAACGCAGCCACAATTCCCGAAAGCCTTCCTCGTCCGCCCGATTTAATATTGATAATAGATTGCCCTATCATGGCGCAACCGCCCATACCACCAAATAATCCTGTTACGATATTTGCACTTCCCTGTGCTACACATTCTTTGTTGGAGTTACCAATGGTCTCTGTTAATTCATCTATTAAATTTAAGGTCATTAATGATTCTATCAACCCTATGGCGGCGAGAATTAAGGCATAAGGCCCTATGAATTTTAACGTTTCCCAGTTCATTGGGACCTTATTAAAGATATCAAATTGAAATTGAGGTAATCCACCTTTCAGCCCTTCTCCTCCACCATCTTTTATAAAACTTCCAACTGTGGCAACATCTAATTCACCAACAATGACTATAGCAGAAACTACGAGTATGGCAATCAAGGCTTCCGGTATTTTTTTAGTGATCTTTGGCAAGCCCAACATAATGCCCATTGTTAATGCCACCAGGCCTAGCATCGTGAAGAGCTTTGCCCCTTGCAACCATGTTACCTCTCCATTAACAACCTCTTTAAACATACCCAACTGTGAAAGGAAGATCACGATGGCCAATCCATTTACAAACCCCATCATAACAGGATGAGGAATCAATCGAACAAACTTTCCTAGTTTTAAAATTCCCGCAAGCATCTGGATGATACCCATAAGAATTACGGTTGCGAATAAATAATATAAGCCCAGGTCTTCACTTTCGGCCCCTAGCGCATTACCTTCTGAAACCAAACTAACCATTACTACAGCAAGTGCCCCTGTGGCTCCCGAAATCATTCCCGGACGACCACCAAATATAGATGTGATAAGTCCTACCATAAAGGCAGCGTATAATCCAACTAAAGGATCGACTCCTGCTACAAATGCAAAAGCCACAGCTTCGGGTACCAGTGCCAATGCAACTGTTAGACCACTGAGAATATCGTCTTTGGCATTTGCTACTTTTTTGGTAATAAATTCTGTCATAATGATTTTTTAAACAAGCGGCAAAAGTACAGCTTATATTTACTTTAACAAGAGATACCTGGTTCTTCTTCTTGGGTTTATACGATAACGATTGAAATAAAAAACTCCGCTAAAAAGCGGAGTTCATATTAAATATATGTTCAATAATTAATTTTTTACCACTTTAAAAGTTCCCAATTTATCTGCAACTATCGCTTTTACCATATAGGTACCCGAAGGGAAATTTGAAAGGTCTAATTCAGCCTTTAGTGATGAAGGTTTAATGGTTTTAATTTCTTGTCCTAAAATATTAAAAATACTAACATTTGAAATATTTTCACTGGCGTTCATCATTAATTTTTCCTTTACAGGATTTGGGTAATAACTAAAATCTACCAATGCTAAATTTTCAATGCCCGCAGTTGCACTGGTACCATCTACTTTCATCACCAAATGAAGATCCGGTCGTCCTAAATCTTCAAACTCGGTAGGATCGTCAAATCCGCATTTTGGTGCCGATAAATATGAAGGCGCCGTTTCTCCATCTGCATTTGAGCCAAATTGAAAAGTTACCTGTCCATTACCACCATCAGCGATCACATCCGATTTGACATAGATCGCTACAACAAATTCAGCACCT
>CBDUPN010000079.1:0-8659 GCA_965369125.1 uncultured Aureibaculum sp.
TAAACGAAACTATAATAATGAAAAGGATATTACTGTTATCAATAATCGCCTTAATTTTATTTGGGTGTAAGGATAACCAAAAGAAACAACAAAGTTCGATTGATATAACCGAGCCGAAAGGAGTTGAAAACGTTGCTTATAAATGGGGGCAAATGGCTTTGACTGCAACAGCTAACGACACAGAAAGGTTTAAGCCTAGACCAACAATAACCTCACGCTATTTGGGCTTAATTTTCGTTTCAGTTTTTGACGCCTGGTCACGATATGACGAAAAAGCAATTCCTGTTTATTTAAATGATGTTGAAAGAAGGCCAGAAAAAGATCGATCATTAAAGAATAAAGAAATAGCCATAAGCTATGCTGCATTTCAAACAATGAATGAATATTATTATTCTGATAAAGAGTTGTTTGCAGATTTTATGACCGAATTAGGATTAGACCCTAACAATGTAAGCTTAGACCCTAATACGCCAGAAGGTATTGGCAACTTAGCAGCTAAAGCAGTAATTGAAGCAAGAAAGGGAGACGGTGCAAATCAATATGGCGAGGAAGAAGGATCAAATGGAGAACCTTACTTCAATTATGTAGGATATGAACCTGTCAATTCTGCGGAAAAGAATATTGACCCAAATCGCTGGCAACCTAAATATTTTTCAGATGGTGAAGGTGGACAATTTGCTCCAGGATGCTTAACACCTTACTGGAACAAGGTTAAACCAATTGCTCTAAAATCTGGAGACCAATATAGACCAGGTCCACCTCCAATGATAGGTTCTGAACAATTGGAAAAAGAAGTGCAAGAAGTAATTGAAATGCAGGCAAATCTAACTGATTATGAAAAGGCTTTGGTCGAATTTATGCGTGATGGTCCTCAATCAGTACAACAGGCCGGACACTGGTTAAAGTTCGCTCAAGACGTTTCAAGAAGGGATAATCATACACTTGACCAAGATGTTAAAATGTATTTCTACAATCAAGTTGTTGCAATGGATGCCTTTATCGCATCTTGGGACTCTAAAATGTTTTATGATTTTGCAAGACCATACGCCTTAGTTCATAAATATTACGATAAACAAAAAATAAAGGCTTGGGGAGGTGAAGGAAAAGGAATGGTAGAAATAGATGGAAAACAATGGCGGCCTTATTCGCCAGAAACATTTTTGTGCCCACCGTTTCCAAGTTATGTTTCAGGACATAGCACAATTAGCGGAGGATGTGCAGAAGCTTTAAAAATGTGGACTGGAAGTGATGAATTTGGTTCTAATGCTAAGTTAGTTGCTGGAGCAATGACCGAACCAGACAACTTGGGAGATACGATTACATTGGAATTTCCAACTTTCACTAAAACAGCGGAAATGGCAGGTATTTCAAGAGTTTTGGGTGGATACCATATTCAAGCGGATAATATCGCAGGATTAGAATTAGGAAGAAACGTTGCCAAAGAAGTCTGGAAATTTTATAAACAGCATATAGGAGAAAAATAACGAGACACAACAATGGCAATAAGTAACCAGCCCGACAGTGTCGTACTGGCGAGTTGCATGTTCCGGCCTAATTCTAAAAATCCTGCCGCGCATAGTGCGGCGGGTTGGATTTTCCGCTGGTTCGTTCCAATTTTACTAAATTAGTTGTTAAAAGCACCTGCCTCCCATGTCTGCAACAGGTAAAGCGGCAAGCAGGCACAACACACGAGCGAAGAGAAGCTAAACCATTCACAAAAACGGTGATGCTTCATCCCGATAGCCCCGATAGCTATCGGGGCGAGACTAACCGTGAACCAAGGATAAAATTCTTTAAAGGGACGGACGCATATCAAATGTCTTCCAGACCTTTGATAGTTGAGGAGGCAGGCGGTGTGCAGAACAAAAAACAAAGGATATGATAAAGTTCTTCAGACGAATAAGACTACAATTGTTAACTGAAAACAAACCTACCTGGCCTCCAGAGGCGGGTAAACCGGCGGGTAGGTTTGGCAAATATCTAATTTATGCTATTGGAGAAATAGTACTTGTCGTTATTGGAATTTTAATAGCACTTGCCATCAATAACAGTAATCAAAATCGAGTTATTCAGGAAAAAGAGCAAATTTATTTGAATGGATTAAGAGCAGAATTTCAAATCAGCAAACTTAAATTAAGTGAATTGATAGAAGTAAATAAGCGTAATTTCCACGGAGCAAAAAAGCTATTAGAATATATTTCTGATAATAATGAATCACCATCCGAAACGCAGTTTTCTGAATTATTGTTCAACACTTTTTCCTCTGATATTTCTTTTAATCCAAACAACTCACTATTAAACGAAATAATAAACTCTGGAAGTCTAAAAGACATTTCAAATACCGGCTTACGAATACAATTAACAAATTGGATTTCAACAATAGATGATGTCTCTCAACAGGAAAATGAACTTAGAATTCAAAGAGAAAAAGTTCTTGATATTTTTAGAACAGATGATAATAGTTTAAGAACCATATTTGACCTAACAGGTGTTAACGAAGAAATAGGTTTGCAAAAAATGGAACAGAACATTAGCAATATGGAGCTATTAAATTCAAGGAAATTCGAAAATAATATTCTAATGTTTATTCTAACAACTAAGGCAATGGAAAAAGCACATTACGAACCGTTAATGGAGGACTTGAACTCAATTTTGAAGCTAATTGAAAATGAAATAAAATAACGAAAGGCTAACAATAGCTATAGGTAATTGCTTTCCTGCCTATCGGTTTACCCAACTTTGTGGGGTATGCAGGAGCAACTACACATAGCTGAGACAACCGCCATCATTGCTAAAAAGCGTGTAACTAATTTAAATCACAGTATCTATAAAGCTTGGTTAATTTTTAATATGTAACGTTTTCATTTTTTCTCTTACTTATTAATATATTATCTTAAATTGTATATCAATTATGAAAATAATGCCTATTATAGTCGTTTTGATTGTTTTGTTTTTAGTTATTCTTCCAAATTATTACAAGAACAAGAAAAAAAATCGTTAATGGAAAGAACAAATAATAATATAAACAGAAGAACGGCTTTAAAGGCTTACTCTTTAGCTTTTTTGGGTTTGTCCTTTCCTGGGTTTGCACTTGCGAATAATGATTTAATTGGGTTAAATAGGCCATCAAATGATGAAAATATTCCTAAACACTTTCCAAATATTGATCCTGAGATAATAGCGGAGGTTGTGGGTAAATCGCATTTTGACCTGGACCGTGTGAAAGAAATAGTAGAAAAAAGACCTGAGCTTTCAAGGTGTGTATGGGAATGGCGTTTTGGTGATTTTGAATCGGCCATAGGCGCGGCATCTCATGTAGGTAGAAGAGATATCGCTATGTACCTCATAAGCCAAGGTGCAAGACCTACAATTTTTACTTTTGCAATGTTGGGTGCACTTCCTGTAATAAAGTCAGTTGTTGAATCTGTACCCGGAATACAAAGGAGCACAGGGCCTCATGGGATCAGCTTGTTGGACCACGCATATGCTGGAGAAAGAATGAAGGATAAAATGACGACAAATGAGATCAAAAATTTGCAATTAACTATCGAATATTTGGAATCGTTGGGAGATGCAGGTGGCGAACAATATTTAGATGTAAATTCAGAAGAACAAAAAAAATATCTGGGAAATTACAAGTATGGTGAAGGTGAACAAGACGGTTTTACTATTGCTATAAATATGAGGAAACTACTTTCTTTAGGGCCAATAGGAGGATTTGGAGGCACACTTTATAAAATGGGAGATAACAAATTTACCTATAATGGTGCACCTTCAGTAATTATTACTTTTGAGATGCAGAATAAAACCATCAAATCAATGACCCTCTCAGAACCTGGGTTGACATTAGTTGCAGACAAAGTCTTATAAGGGATGAGGCCTGCAGTAAGTTACTGCTTGAAGCCAAACCGTTAGCTTTATTATTATTAACTCTTAATAAAATATGGAATCATGAAAAAAATAACTTTATTTATCATCTTTTTATTCTTCTCATTTGCAATTCATGCACAAAGTATTATTGGCGCATGGGAATCGTCTTCAACTTCTGAAAATGGAGATCAACTAAGGAATGTGATTATTTTTGCAAATGGATACCAGGTTTTATCTAAATATAATGCTACTACAGGTGAATTCGATAATACCATTGGTGGCACATGGAAACTAGAAGGAGGTTTGATGATTCAAAAAGTAGAGTTTGATGCAAAAAATCCGGAACTCGTGGGGTCTGAACTAACTTCTAAAGTAATCATTACAGATAATCAAATTGAAATTGTTGACAGCAATATGAAATTTAAACGGATCGACAACGGATTACCCGGAAAATTACAAGGTGCGTGGTTAATGTCTGGCAGAATTAGAAATGGTGAAACACAGCTGCGAGACACAAATAGACCAAGGAAAACCATGAAAATTTTATCAGGAACACGATTTCAATGGATAGCATATAATACAGAAACAAAACAATTTATGGGTACAGGTGGTGGAACGTACACAACTAATAATGGTGAATACAAAGAGAATATTGAATTCTTTTCAAGAGATAATTCCAAGGCTGGGCTTAGTCTAACTTTCGATTATAAACTTATTGATAGTGAATGGCATCATTCAGGGTTATCTAGTAAAGGGGATCCAATTCATGAAATATGGAGTGTTAGAGAATAAATTTTATAAAATATATTTCTAATAAAAGGAAAATAACAAAGGCTAACAGAGTGTATATCCCTCCTGCCTCCAGAGACGGTAAAACGGCAGGCAGGCGCAAATAAATACAAAGCGTTGGCAGCAAGCATGGAAAACTTATGGATAGCTTAAAACTCTTAGTACTACTACTAATTTTAAATTCTTGTAAGGAGAATAAGAAAGAAAATGTTGATAATAAGATTTTATCAAATCCAGAAATTGCATTTGTGACCGACAGAGATGGAAACTCAGAAATTTATATAATGGATATTAACGGAGAGAATTTGCGAAATATAACAAGAAATGATTCTCTTGACTTTAGTCCTTCCTGGTCTTATGATGGTCAAAATCTTTATTTTTATTCAAAAAGAGATGGAAACGCAGAGATATATTCTATAAAACCCGACGGAACTGAAATCAAACGATTAACAAATCATTTTTCACCTGACGTTCTGCCTGAAATATCACCAGACGGAAATACCATTGTATTTATGAGTGAACGAGATTCTCTTTCACGAAATGTGTATGTCATGGACAGAGACGGGTCGAATGTTAGGCCACTAACGCGAAATAAATTTTATGAAGAAAGTCCGAATTGGTCTATAACTGGTCAAGAAATAATATTCACAAGACAATTGCGTGATTCTACTGATACTTCTCACGCTGCCAATGGAGAAATACATATAATGAATTCAGATGGTGCCAATGTAAGAAGACTTACGAACAAAGCTGGTTATGATTCCGGAGCACGATTTTCACCCGATGGAAAACGAATCGCATTTTATGGAACTAACCATGATAATTGGGATTTATTTATTATGAATTCTAACGGGACAAATTTATACAACTTAACAAACGATACTATTGAATGTTATTCACCCGATTGGTCATCAGATGGTAAATGGCTTGTTTATACTGCGGGAAGTAAAGGAAATTATAATATTTGGAAAATAAACATTAAAACTAAAGAACGAATTCAATTAACGAACACTAACGGAAGAAATGAAAGTCCAGTTTGGAAAAAATAATCAGCTGTCAACAAGGTGTATAACCTGCCTGCCGTAAAGAGGCGGTAATGCGGTAGTAAGGGATTTTAAGCCGAAAAAATTATATTAATAAGAGATGGAACACATATGAACAAAAACATCATACTCGTCTTTACTCTTTTCTTCAATCACTTAAAATTGTTAATACGAATAAAATAAAATGGTCGAAATTTTAACAACAATATTTTTCATTTTTGCAGTAATTGACCCAATTGGTAGCATACCTGTCTACCTTGAGGCTACTAAAGAATTTGATCTAATTCATAAAAAGAAAATTGCATTACGAGCGTCAGTAATAGCTTTTCTGATCCTTTTATTTTTTATAGTAATTGGACAATTGATCTTAGAAGGAATGTCAGTCTCACTTGATGCATTTCAAATCTCAGGCGGAGTAATACTTTTTTTATTTGCCTTAACAATGATATTCGGAGATGGCAAACCAGAACAGGAAAAAAAACAAATTACAGACTACAAACATGTTACAATATTTCCTATTGCAATTCCATCAATAGCTTCACCTGGAGCAATACTGGCAGTTGTATTAATGACTAACAATCATGTTTACACAATACAACAGCAAGCCATTACAACAGGAATTGTGCTATTCGTTATAGGTATTACTTGCTTAATACTTTTAACAGCAAATCACTTACAAAAGAGTATAGGAAGTTATGGAATTACAGTTCTAAGTAAAATTATGGGACTGATTTTAGCTTCTTATGCTGTACAAAGCATATTAAGTGGAATTAGTAGTTATTTTGTAAATGTGTAAAAAACATGTGGTAACAACGTGTATAACCTGCCCGCCCACCAGAGGGGTTTAAACAAGCAGGCTGGCGAAATCAAACCATACACGAACACGTTGTATAACATTTAAAAAATACAGAACTTGGTAAAAATGGAATATTCAAAAAAAGAGATAGCCGAACTTTTCTCGAATGGAAAGTTCGAGGAAATAATTGGCTTTTTGAGTGAAGGAATTGTTTGGAATGTTGTCGGGGAAAAGGCTTATAAAGGAAAAAAAGCAGTTATGGATAATTGTCAACAGACGGCAGAATATTTTAAATCTGTACAAACGGATTTTACAACCGACGAAGTTATTGTTTCGGAAAACAAAGTTATCGTGATTGGAACAGCGGAATTTAAAAGAGACGGAAAACGAGTGAATTTTATTTCTGCCTGCGATGTTTACGTCTTTAACGATAAAAATGAAATTGAAAAAATATCCTCTTATTGCATTCCTGAAAAACAGGCCTGAAAATCGAAATGGAAATAAGAAATCTTGGCTATAATCCATTACAACATTCTACTCCGTTAAAATTTATTAATTTTATTCAGCAGATTAACTCATGGAAAAATCCTCCACGCGTATGGTTCGGCGGAACGGATCGTATATAGGAATCATAAACTAACCTTTGTAGCCATCTAATACTCGAACCTAAATGTTAAAGAACAAAATCTATTATAGAAATGAAAACAACACCTGAGCACGATGCGCGAATAGCAAAAATGACTTTTGCCTCTGTATATCCTCATTATGTCAATAAAGTTGAGAAGAAAGGTAGAGCAACGGAAGAATTGCATCGAGTAATCGAATGGTTAACGGGTTATAATGACAAAAAACTGCAAGAACTGATTGACAAAAAAGTCACTTTTGAAACATTTTTTGCAAATGCAACATTGAATCCAAATGCACATCTTATTAAAGGGGTTATTTGTGGATATAGGATAGAAGAAATTGAAACCCCACTAACAAAACAAACAAGATATTTAGACAAGTTGGTGGATGAATTGGCCAGAGGTAGAAAAATGGAGAAAATTTTACGACTATCATAAATAAAACAAAAAAAACACTGCTACCTACAATTGCTATAATTTATTGCTTCATTCTACTTCATTAAATTTTATTACTTTTAATTTGCTAATTCAACGTGATAAACAAGCAAAAGAATTGTACCACTTCGGAATCATAGCCTGACCTTTAACAACAAACTGAAGAAAGCCAAAATGGAAATAATAAAATGAGATTCTCTCATACGAACATTGTCAGTACTAACTGGAAACCACTTGTGGATTTCTATGTAAAAACCTTTAATTGTAAAATTATTCCTCCAATAAGAAATCAATCTGGAGAATGGCTTGACAAAGGAACTGGCTTAAAAAATGCCAAATTGGAAGGCGCACATCTATTGCTTCCGGGACATGGACTAAACGGACCAACATTGGAAATTTATCAATATGAAAATATTGAAAATCAGAAATTCATATCCCCTAATAAAAGGGGCTTTGGCCATATTGCCTTCGAAGTGGAAAGTGTGGAATTAATACTTGAAAAATTAATAAAAAATGGAGGGACGTTGAATGGTGAAGTCACGAAAAGAAAAGTTGAAGGAGTTGGAGAGATTACTTTTGTATATGCACGAGACCCTGAAGGGAATTTAATTGAATTGCAGAACTGGAAATAAAGCCCGAGTATAGCAATGGCTATAAGGAATTACTTTCTTTCTTCTGAAAATTCTAGCGCGCCAAAGTGGAGCTGCCCAGACATCCTTTCTGCGCTAATTCGTTGCGTTCGAATCACACCAAATTTAAAACCAAATCATACGCTGGTATGAGAACTTAATAAATAAAAATTTATCATGAATAAAAATAACACATTTCAAAAAATAATTAACGATCGAAACTTTATTATTGATTGTTATCTTGAAATGCTTTCTCGAATTAACGAAAATGAAGTAGTTGAACTTATTAAAAATAATAGTTTTTCAGAAATAGACAATGATAAGCTCTCAGGCGATAAAATTATTCAATCCTTGAGTATTTATTTTCAGTTAATGACGATGGTTGAGGAAAATGCGGCTACTCAATACCGAAGAAAAATGGAAAATCAAGAAGAAATTTATTCTATTAGAGGTAGTTGGGCAGAAGCTTTT
>CBDUPN010000080.1:0-8629 GCA_965369125.1 uncultured Aureibaculum sp.
TTATTTTTGATGATCGCATGATCGATACGATTATTTTTACTCCCTGCGCGCAGCCAAATTGTACCCCACTGACCAGGAGTATCTTCAAATTCAGGCTCCAGTCGGTCATCTTCGAAAAGCACTTCATTTTCGAATTCTCCATCAACTTGAAGAGACGCACCGCTTTGAATGATAATACCCGAATTGTCATGAAAATATAAGGTTGTGCCGGCATTTATGGTTAGAATAGCATTCTCTGGAACCCCCACATAGCCATAAATAAGATAAGGCTTATCATTCGTAAAAGTCGTATTTCCATTTAACAATGTGCCACGAACACTTATGTTGTCGCCTTCGGGGTCTTCTCCTAAAATAATCTCTTCATAAATAAAACTCCCATCAGGTTGCTCACTACGATCGGGCCTGATCAAATTTACATCGATTACCAATGCTTCCAATTTAACCTCTTGCTCATTAGCACCTGAATAAAAAATAACGGCATCTCTATAGAAGAAATCGGTTGATGTAACTTGCTCAAAATCAACGGTAGCTTCGACAAAAACATAGATGCTATCCTTTGCCAGAATATCTATATTTTCAAATGATTTGCCTGAAATTCCATCAACATTTAGCCTGTAAAAAGATGAATTCCCTCTTTCCAAAGAAATCGAAGGAATCGTTATCGCTTCATCACTTCTATTGTATACTTTAAATTGTTGGGTACTTGAACTTATATCGTCGAAAACGCGGTTTAACAGCACTGTGTCTTTTGAAAACTCAAGCTTGCCAGGACTTATGATAGTACCAAAATCTTTACGACAAGAACTTAATAATATGATAATAATCAATATAAATATAGCATTGTGAATTCTCATAAAGGCCAAAGATATGATGGTATAACTTCCTGTTAAATTAATTATTGTTTCTTTGAAAGTTTAATTTCAAAAACTTTGTTCCAATATTTACCGGTTACAAAAAGTCTATCGTTTTCGGAATCATAAGCGATACCATTTAAAACGTGGTCTTCCCCTTTCTGACCAGACATTCCTTGTAATCCCTTTAGGTCAACGATCCCTTCAATTGCCCCGTTCACAGCATTTATGATTACAATACTGTTTTGTTGCCAAATGTTGGCATAAATTTTATTATCTATGAATTCAAGCTCATTTAATTTTTCGACCTTACGTTTATCGGTATAGGCTTCGATAAATGACTCTTCCATTAAAGTTTCAGAATTTAAAAACCATAATCTTTCTGTTCCATCAGACTTAATTAGGTGCTTAGCATTATGCGTTAGCCCCCACCCTTCTTTACTCTGGTTATATTTAAATTCGCTTTCCTTTTCAAAAGTATCAAGATTAAAAACAAAGCCTTTATTGCTTTTCCATGTTAAAAAATAAATTTTATTATTGTAAATGGTCATTCCTTCCCCAAAGTATTCTTTTTCCAGATCAATTTTCTGTAATATCTTACCTGAAATAATTTCTGTTTTACGCAAGGAAGATTCTCCAAATTGTCCGGTAGTCTCATAAAAAAATCCATTGTAATACTCCAGTCCTTGGGTGAAAGCATTTTCATCATGCGGAAATTCCTTAATTATCTCATAAGAGTATATTTCAGGTGAATTTACTCCTAAAAAAAAGATGGTATTGGTTAATTTCTTTTGCTCATCACCATAAAAAACAGTGGCAGAAATAGCGTGTTTACCTAATCTTTTATCAGAAATATCAATATTTGAAGATCCTTCTATTTGTTGCCCATCAAGATAATAACGGATAGAATCAATCGGTTTTCCATTTTTTTCACTAACGGCAACCTGCAGTTTTTGATTTATTTGAATAGCTTTTGGAGATGCTAATTCAAGTTTGTACTTATTGCTACAAGAAACTAGAAATGAAACAATAAATATTATACTTACAATTTTTTTCATCTATTTTGTCTAAAATACTAATATAAATGTTTGAATTTTCAAAAATAGTATTAAATTTGCAGTCTCAAAATAGCCAAGAAGTTTTTTTAACTGGAAAAGGTTATTTAATAACCATTAAAAAAATAAATGATGAAAAAAGGAATTCATCCTGAAGATTATAGAACAGTAGCTTTTAAAGACATGTCTAATGATGACGTATTTTTAACCAAATCTACTGCAGAATCAAAAGAAACCTTAGAAGTAGATGGTGTGGAATATCCGTTAATAAAACTTGAGATTTCTAGAACGTCTCACCCTTATTATACAGGAAAAGTAAAATTAGTGGATAGTGCAGGACGTATTGATAAGTTTAAAAGCAAATATGATAAGTTCAAAAAATAAGATTTTGAATATTTAAATAAAAAAAAGCCTTGAAAAATCAAGGCTTTTTTATTGCATTTAATCCTAATTCAAAGATTAGATCTTCTTCATTTGATCCTTCATCATTTTAATTTGTTCTGTTAGCACTCCATGTTTGTCTAACTTTTTTGCTTCTGCAATTAAGTTTGTTGCTTCTCTTTTTCTTCTTTTAGTCATAGCGACGCCTGCTAATTGTAGTTTAGCCATGGCAATATCGTGGCTCATAGATAATCCTAAATTTAATGCCTTTTTAAAATATTTTTCGGCTTGTGTCAAATTAGTTTGAGAAACCAACAAGCCCTGCAAAAAATTAAAATAACCTTCTTGTTTTTTTACTAAGGCACTCGAAGGGTTTTTTATGTAATTCAACCATTTCTGTGCTCCCGGGAAATCTTGCTTTCGCAATCTTAAAAACGCTAGTAGTAAAAATTCATTTTTAAAATAAAAAAATACAAATACGCCTGATAATAAAATTAATGAAATTCCATTACCAATATGCTTATCAGCAAATTCAAAAACCGCCCAAACCAGGATAGCGGCAGCAATAACTAATTTGATATATTTATTAAACATGTTCTCATATTTATTTTAGTCTGGTAAAATTACATAATGTTTTTAGTTTACCTAAAAATTAGCTTATTAATAACCTAAAAATCATTTTCTTTAAAATAATATAAATTGAAATACGTTAAAAGATCATTAAACTAAAAGGTAAATTTAATAAAATGATCTCAAGAACAATCGTATTTATAACATGTTCTCTCCTCCTTTTTATATCATTTTCAAGTCACAGTCAAGTAAAAACAAATGCTAAAAATTCCGTCGGTATTCAAACAGGATACAATAGAGGTTTTGGTCTAAATGTTAATTTTACTATAAACAACATCGCCGAAGGTTTGCCCGGTAATATTCGTTTTGGAATAGGTTATAACAGATTAGATCCCGGTAACGCCGCAGATGCTCGAAGAATTTTTATTAATAATGCCACCAATGGTGTTCCTGAAAAAAAAGGAAAATCCTATGATTATAGATTAGATTATATGATGCCATATACCTTATTCAATCTAAAAAATTCTTATCTGATCTTTGGTCCCAGATATTCTAGTTTTACCGCAAATTTTAACTATATAGGCGGAAATGAGAATTTTGATATAACATCAAAACAATGGGGTATTGGCGGGGGTGCCGAAAGTTATTTTAAGATGAGCGATCAGTTAGATCTGGTATTTGCTACGGGATTAGATTATTTTTTCAATAGTACTTTAAAAGGACATGACACTTCTTATAGTCCTAATAACGACAATGTGAATGCCCGCAATGATAATCAGAATAATGATGTTCAGTTTACTTTTAAAGATGCAAATAAGGCTGTGAAACAACCACAGTTTATGCCGAGAATTATGCTTGGGGTTACTTATAGGTTTTAATTCATCAACCACATTTTGTTAAAGTGTTCATAAAATGTGTAAAAGTGCCTGATTGCCTAGTAATAATATTGTTTCAGTATCGTTAGTGCATTAAACGAAACAATATTAGTCTCCCTATTTACATGTTTAAAAAAGCGATAAAATTTATTGTAATCACGCTTGTTCTGTTAATGCTGACTTTTGGCATTTTTTTAGCTTCGGTTTATTATGGAGTATTTGGTCATTTACATACTGCAAAGGATTTAAAAGAGTTCCAAAATCAAACCGCAACCGTTATTCTTTCTGAGGAGAATCAGATAATCGGTAAATTTTTTGCAGAGAATAGAACAAATATAAATTTTGATCAATTACCACAACATTTGGTCAACGCCTTAGTAGCTACAGAAGATGCCCGATATTTTGAGCATGAAGGTATCGATTCAAGGAGCCTCTTACGTGTTCTATTTAAGACAATTATTTTAAATAATAAAAGTGCGGGTGGCGGAAGTACCATAACCCAACAACTCGCAAAAAATATGTATGGCCGTAAACGTCACGGGCCATTAACCATGTTGGTAAATAAGACAAAAGAAGCTTTTTTAGCGCACAGAATAGAAAATCTTTATAATAAGGAAGAGATACTCACATTATACCTAAATACGGTCCCATTTGGTGAAAACGTACTTGGTATTGAAGCAGCCTCACGCCGTTATTTTAACAAATCGGTACAAAAAATCAAGATCGAAGAAGGAGCTGTGCTTGTAGGAATGCTTAAAGCTAATACGTATTATAATCCAAGATTATATCCCGAAAATGCCCTTGAACGCAGAAATATTGTGCTTTCCCAAATGCAAAAGTATAACTATCTAAAAAAAACAGCATTAGATTCACTTCAAAAAATACCTATCCTTCTAGATTATGCAAACTTAGAATCAGAGGGTCCCGCCAATTACTTTTTAGTACATGTTAAAAAAGAAGTCAATAGAATTTTAAATGAGATCAATAAAAGTAAAGGAACAAATTACAATATTGACAAGGATGGGCTAACTGTAACGACAACGTTAAATTTGACACTGCAAAAACAAGCATTAAATGCCTTCAAAGGTCATTTAAGCATTATGCAAAACCGACTATCAAAACAATATAGTAGTGGAAATTCACGAGATGAATTGAATAAATTGGTAAGTAAAGAACTACAGCGATTAAATTTAAGTGGTCGGGCAGATGAGAAAAAAAACAGAGAGCTTTTTAATTGGCAAGGATTTTATACAGATTCTATTTCTATTAGAGATAGCATCAGGCATAATCTAAAATTACTTCAGGCAGGACTTTTAGCCATTGATCCTCAAACAGGGGCTGTAAAAACTTGGGTTGGCGGAATTGATTTCCGTTCTCAACCGTATGATCAAATCTATGCCCAAAGACAAATAGCTTCAACTTTTAAACCAATTTTATATGCTGCCGCTCTAGAACAAGGTATTGAACCTTGTTCGTATTTAGATAACGATCCCTTAGTATTAACAGATTTTGAAAACTGGCAACCACAAAATTATGATAAATCCACGGGTGGTAATTATTCATTGTCGGCAGCATTGGCAAAATCCATGAATATCCCAACCGTAAATCTATATTTGCAAGTACCCTTTAAAAATTTAGAAAACTTATGGAAAAAATTGGGGTTTTCTCAAACCTTGATACAGAAACCTTCTATAGCCTTAGGAACGGCCAATGCAAGCATTCATGAATTAACAGTCGCTTATAGTGCTTTTGCGAACGGTGGTTACCGGGTAGAGCCCCAGTTAATTGCTACAATAAAAAGTGCCGAAGGTGACGTGATCTACCGTAATAAATTATTAAAGCCACATGAAAATAATAGGGTTATCAATGAAAACACTTCAGTATTGATGACTGCTATACTTCAAAAAGCCATAGAAACTGGCACAGGTAATTCTATAAAAACTAAGTATGGTATAGATATGCCTTTAGCCGGCAAAACAGGAACTTCACAGGATTATGCTGATGCCTGGTTTGCCGCCTATACACCAAAACTAGTTATCGTAACAAGAGTAGGTGCTTCCTTGCCAAGTATAAGATTTGACTCTGGAACAAATGGTGCAGGTAGTACTTTGGCCTTGCCTTTAGTTGCCAGAACACTAAAATACGTTCAAAAGACCTATAGTAAGCCATTCGAACCACTCCCTGAAGATCTTGCCGACGCTTTGGACTGTGAAGATTTTACGGAAGACTCGGGTCTGGACAAATTTTTTGAGGGTCTTTTCAAGAACGATAAGACTACACTCGAAAAAGCTAAACGACGCGCTGAACGAAAGGCAAAGAGAGTACAACGCAGGGCAGAAAGAAGGAATAAAAGTTAATCTTTAATTATTCCAAATTAAAATAAAATTTTTCTTTTCGGTATTTTTTATATATTTGCCTTATATTAACAATTGCTATGTTGTTATAATTATTAACAATTTATTGCACGCTATAGCAATAAAAAAAAGAAAAACTATGAAAAAAGAACTCCCCCTATTTCTATTGGCTTTTTGTATAATTATTTCAGCTTTTTCTCAGGAAAAAGTAGAAAAAGACTATTGGTACACCTCCCCGGATAACAATGGTTATATAAGTATCCAAAAAATCGATTTGAAAAACGAAAACAGTGTTTCAACAACAATAAACACTACAGTAAGAGCTAAATTTGATAATGAAATTCTCAACTTTAACTTAAGTACCATTAATGATGGAGATAAAATGGTATCTCCTACTAATATTGTCTTTGACGGAATTATGGATTCAAACATGAAGCATGTTTCTTTTAAGGGTAATAGAATAAAAATGGACCGCAAGAATGCTTCATATTGGTATTTTGACGGAGATTTTAAGAATGAGATGGAAACTGATCCGGATTTTAAAAGTATCACCCGTGCAAAGCATAATGCTACTTTAAAATTCCCAGACAGAACCATCCCTACGTTTAATTTATGGGCGATTATTCCAAATTTACCATTTGAAAGAAGCGGAACTTTCATCTTTAACGCTTTGGATGAAACCAAATTATATGTTAAAAAAGATCAAACGGTTAATTATCTTGGTCAATACAAAACAAATATCAAGGGCGAGAATATAGTACTTCACAAATTTGTTCATCAAGGTAAAGGCATGTTGCCTGCTTATTTTTGGGTAAATGATAATAGAGAACTTGTTCAAGTATTGTTAGATAACCAATATACATTTACTTTAAGTTCTAAAGAGGATGCCTTACGAACCAAAACAATGGTTGCGGCTGTGAATAACGATTAATAAATCAAAGACATTTAAATTAAACCGGAGTCTCATTGTTAATATGAGGCTCCGGTTTTTTAATTCTTTCCATTACTATTTTATTTAATTAAGACCAAAAGGTAGGACTTTTTAGATGTAAGTTGTCATATACCTGAAGAATATCTTGTTCTTCTGAAAATATTACAATTAGGCAACCACTATATTATGCCTTGAACCGGAACTAACGTTTATAATGTTATTCCGGTTTTTTATTCGAGTCTTGAGATTTTACATATCTTTATACATTACCAAATATGTTTGTGCCTTGATACGAAATATTTGCAATTACGCTCATTAAATGAAATTAAAGATCCGTCAAGAAGAAGCAAGAGACCATAAAAAAGTAGCTGAAATTATTGAAAATGCTTTTAAAACAGAACATTTTAGTGACCATCAGGAACAATTTCTTGTTGAAAGGCTTCGAAATTCTAAAGATTTTGTACCTGAACTTTCGATGGTAGCAGAATTAAATGGTGAAGTTGTGGGGCAAATTTTACTTTCTAAAATAAAGATCACTAATTCGGCAACATCTTTTGATTCGCTGGCGTTGGCTCCAGTTTCAGTTGCCCCTGATTATCAACAGCAAGGTATTGGTGGAGCATTGATCAGATCAGCACATAAAAAAGCGAAGGAATTGGGATTCAGATCCATTTTATTATTAGGACATGATACCTATTACCCAAGGTTCGGTTATGAATTAACAAGCAAATACAACATAAGCTTACCTTTTGATATACCCGAAAAATATTGCATGATCTTATCTCTCATTGATGGAGGATTGGATGGTGTACAAGGGATTGTGGAATATCCCGAAGAATTTTATTGATATGATGACTTTTTTTGAAACTTATTTATATGGATTTTTAGCCATTATGTGTATGATGACACTCTTATGGCTAATTAGTATATTTATTAAAAATGTAAGTATCGTAGATCCTTTTTGGGGAATAGGATTTGTATTGGCTGGTATAACCTATTATTTTAATACTGAGGGGCTCAATCCGAGAAAAATGATCGTATTGGTCTTATTACTTATCTGGGGATTACGCCTATCTATATATTTGGGATGGCGCAATTGGGGTAAAGAAGAAGATTTTCGATATCAGCAATTTAGAAAAGACTACGGAGCCCATAGATATTGGTGGTTCAGTTTTTTTCAGGTCTTTCTGTTACAAGGTGTTTTATGCTGGCTCATATCCGCACCCTTATTAGCGGCCATGTATTTTATGCCAGATTCAAACTTAAATATTTTAGATTATATCGCAATTTTAGTCTGGGGCGTTGGTTTTGCATTTGAAGCAGGAGGTGACTATCAACTTTCTAGGTTTAAATCGAGGCCAGCTAATAAAGGCAAGGTCTTGAACACAGGATTCTGGAAATATACCAGACATCCTAATTATTTCGGAGATGCTACTATTTGGTGGGCTTATGGAATATTTGCAGTAGCGGCAGGAAGCTATATAACCTTATTGAGTTCTTTGCTAATGACACTGCTTATTATAAAAATCTCAGGTGTGGCCATGTTAGAACGTACATTAAAAGAAACCAAACCTCAGTATAAGGAGTATATAGAAAAAACGAATGCCTTTAT
>CBDUPN010000081.1:0-8307 GCA_965369125.1 uncultured Aureibaculum sp.
GGTTGAAAATTTCTTATACTATCGCGTTCTTCAACTTCTTTTATTTTTTGCCTAACCAACTTAAAATTATTCAAATATTTTTTGAGCCTTTTAGGGTTCTTGGTTGTTATATCTGCTTCACAGTGGATCATAAGGTCTTCAATATCATCGCCTGCATCAAAAATTAATCGACGCACGGCAGAATCAGTCACCTCATCAGCCAAAATGATAGGCCGTGAACTTAGTAATACAATTTTTTGAACATATTTCATTTTATCATTCAAGGGCATTTTTAGGCGTTTAAAAAGCTTATATACCATTTTAGACCCGACAAATTCATGCGCATGAAATGTCCATCCCAAATTTTTATCAAATTTCTTTGTTGGTCCTTTTCCAATATCGTGTAATAATGCCGCCCATCTCAACCATAGGTTATCTGTCTTTTTGGCAATGTTATCAACTACTTCCAATGTATGGTAAAAATTATCCTTGTGCCGTTGCCCTTCAACTTCTTCCACTCCCTTCAATGCTATCAATTCTGGTAAGATCCTTTCTAACAACTTTGTTTTTTCCAATAATTTGAAACCAATAGATGGTTTTTCAGACAATAATATTTTGTTTAACTCATCTATAATGCGCTCGGAGGTTATTATATCTATTCTATTGACATTTTTTGTTATTGCTGCCAAGGATTTTTTTTCAATTTTAAAGTTTAGTTGCGCCGCAAAACGAATAGCCCTTAACATTCTTAATGGGTCATCAGAATAGGTTATCTCTGGATTCAAAGGGGTTCGTATTATTCCTTTTTCTAAATCTTCAACACCATTAAACGGATCTAATAATAAACCATAATCATTTTTATTTAAACTGATAGCAAGGGTATTTATGGTAAAGTCCCGCCGATTTTGATCATCTTGTAAAGTACCCACTTGTACTTCCGGATTTCTACTTTCTTCTTTGTAAGACTCCTTTCTTGCACCTACAAATTCAACTTCTGCATCGCCATATCTCAACATGGCGGTACCATAGGTTTTAAAAATTTGTACTTTGGGTTTATTTGGTAATATTTTAGCAACTTCTTTTGCCAGATTTATCCCATTTCCAACAGTTACAATATCGATATCCTTGGCGCCGTTTTTTCTATTTAATAAAAAATCGCGCACAAAGCCACCTATTACGTACGAATCTATATGTAGCTTCTCTGAGGCATCAGCTATGAAAGAAAAGATGTCTGAAGAAATTGCTTCCTTATAATATTGACTCATAAAAATTTATTCTCTTATTATTTCTATGTCACCAATATCATTAAACTTTATGATAGTTGAAGGCGAATAGGCGATTTTATCTTGATGCAAATTTACCACATAATCAACGGCGTCCAAAATAGATGAATCTATTTCTTTAAAAGATTTCGGAGTGGGCCTTCCGCTTATGTTTGCAGAAGTAGAAACTATGGGCTTACCGAATTCATTAATTAGTTTTTGACAAAACTCATTTCGAACAAGTCTGATGGCAACTGAATTATCTTTCGCTACGACGTTTTTTGCTAATCCTTTGGGAGAGCTATATATAATTGTTGTCGGTTTTATTGAGTTCTCTATGATAGCAAAGGCCTTTTCCGGAATTTCAGACACATAAGCTTTTAACATTTCAAGGCTATCTACCAAAATAACCAGACTTTTACTTTCTTCTCTATTTTTAATATCGAAAACCTTGCTAACGGTATTTTCATTTGTCGCATCGCAACCTATACCCCACACCGTGTCTGTTGGATATAAAATAATCTTTTGAGATTGTAAATTAGTCAAGGCCTCTAAAACAATTTTACGCATTATCCAAATATCTTTTTAATCTTTAATTTTCTATAAATGGAAAGCTTTCTTTTTTCGGGCACACCATATTTTTGAATATAATCTTCAACAGCCTCAACCATTCGTTCTCCAGATTTACCATCGCTATAGGGATGATAATTATCCATTATATACTTTCTTTGTTCTCTGAAGATATCTTTTTCTAGATTCGCCTCAACTCGTTCTTTTAATTTTGTATACGCTTTTGCATCATCCCAGAATATTTTTTCGTTATTGTTTTTGAAAGTTAAAACGGGTTTGTCTAAAAGTAAAAACTCATAAACCACGGATGAAGTATCACTTATTAAGATGTCAGAGATTAATAAAAACTTAGTTATATTCCTTTCGGTTTCATAGATTATATTATCAGATTCTTCTGCAATATTTTTATAAGTTTTAATGAGGTCAGGAGACATTAGGTCGTGGAATTTACAAATAACCAAATAATCACTCCCGGAAGCTAAACTTTTAATCTCATGCGCGAGGTATGGTGCTGAAGTTAATGATGGTGAAAATGTAGGAGCATACAGTACAATTCTTTTTATCTTATGTTTTTTTAAAAGATCTTTTTTTAGATTTTTATATTCGTCCTTATTTTCTCCGAAAATATCCAATTTAGGCCAGCCAGTCTCGATAACCTCAAAATTGTTATACTTTCTTTTTAGCTCTTTAAATTTATTAGTAAAATACGGTCCTTGTGTTAAATAGAGATCAAAATAGTGTCTAATTCTAAAGTGTCCTTTCTTTTCTCCGGCCAAACCATGAAAAACTTGCGTTTTTACACCTCTTAAATAATGCGGCACTTCATTTCCCGGAACATAAATAGCATCGCTTTTAAAATCTCTAAGTTTTTTGATTTCTGTTGTATATGGTTCATTATCAAATGGAAAGTTATCTATTTTGGGGCCAATAAACCAAAGATACTCATATCCCTTTTTTTTTAGCACTTTCATGATGGGTGCTAAAATTCCAAAGGCATAATGATTTTGACAAAAAAAGATAACCTTCATTATTTTAATAGAATAATTTTAGATGATGCTGTTTGCGTTATCGAGATCTTCTACAAAATCAACTTCTATACAATCATATGCTGATATATCAACAGCTTTTAATTTTAATTGATCGTTTTTAATGGCAAGCTCTAGTCCTTTTTCAAAATAATCATTATCGCCACATTGTTCTAAGTATTTGATGAAAACGGCCATATCTTTTGCCGCAATAAAATTAATACCTACGGCTTCACCTAAACCATTTTTTACTTCTTTAGAGAGCTCATAAACAAAACCATTTTTAAGTGTATACTTCACTTCCTCATCCGCTACCCTTGCCGTATTCACTGCAATAAAAGAGTTCTGATCATTAATATCTTTTTGCAAGACAGAAAATAATTTTTGATCAAAAACAACATCCCCATTTAACCATAAAACCGAATTGTTTTTATTCTTTTTTAAAGCTTTTAATAAACTTTTAGAGGTGTTAGTTTGATCAAAAAACTGATTGTAAACATAGGTTAAATCCGGGAATCGTTCCATGATCAGGTCTTTTTTGAATCCTACTACTACAGAAATATCATTCACATCAAAAAATTCAGAGATATTATCAACTTGTTTCTGCATAATACTTTTTCCATCCTTTAAAGGAGTTAAAGGTTTAGGAAATGGATTGCCCAACCTTGATCCTATACCTGCAGCTAGAATTATTATTTTGATATTCGCGTCTAACGCATGTTCTTTTTTAGTAGCCATAATTTAATATATCTAGTTAATACCCCATAGGACTGAACCACCGAAATTATAAAACCTGGAAAACCATCTAAAAATCCAAGACGTATAAAATAGTGAATGATGAATCTTACCGGGGGTTTTATAAGAATATGAAATGGTGTAACTATTTTATGTTGCTCGAATAGTGATTTAGCTTTTAGTGACGAATAGTGATTTAATTTCTGAATATAATGGTCGTAGCTTCTGTACGAATAGTGCTCCAGTTTATTCTTTAAAAAAGCTACATCACCATTGACTAAAAGACGTTCATGTACTAATTTTCCGTCATACTTACAATGCGCTTTTTTAAAAAGCCTTACAACTTTATCTCTTTGCCAGCCGCTATAATTTATCTTCCTGCCGATAAAATAAAAAGTTCTATAAACATAAAAACCAACAACTCCATTTGGATCTTTTACTTTATGGAGAATCTCCTTTCTAAGTAAATCAGTTACTCTTTCATCTGCGTCTAACACATAAATCCATTCGTGCGTCGCTTGTTCTATTGCATAATTCTTTTGGGAAGAAAAATCATCAAACTTTCTTTGTAACAACCTAACATTTAGTGACTTTGCAATTTCAACCGTCTTATCACTACTAAATGAATCTATAACAATGATTTCGTCCGCAAAACTAACAGAATTAATGGCCGCTTCTATATGAATCTCTTCATTTAATGTGGGTATGATTGCTGTTATTTTTATGCTCTTTTCCAAATTATATTTTATACCGGTAAATTTACTATTTGTTTTAACAATCTTGGTATAATTTTCTCTTTAAATAGTACTTTTGCCATATGAATATAGTGCTTAATAAAAATTTTGAACCCCTGAAAAATGATTTACTCGAAATTATTTCTAATTATAGCAACTTCGACAACGCATTTGGCACGGGTAAACGAAATAGCATTAAGAAAATTGATGTTGGAGATCGCATAATTGTGGTCAAATCTTTTAAAATACCCCATCTAATAAATAAGTTCGTTTATCGTTTTCTTAGAAGTTCGAAAGCACAGAGATCTTATGAATATGCAACCAAGCTTACAGAGTTTGGCATAAAGACACCAACCCCAATTGCATTTATAGAGTATTTCTCCATATTTGGATTATCTAAAAGTTATTATATCAGCGAATATGTAGATTATACATTAACCTATAGAGACCTCATTAATCAACCTAATTATCCAAAAAGAGAAAAAATATTAAGAGCGTTTACGAAATTCACTTTTGATCTACATCAAAAAGGAATTAGATTCTTAGATCACTCTCCCGGTAATACTTTGATCGTTGAAAAAAAGAATGAATATGATTTTTATTTGGTTGATCTCAATAGAATGCAATTTGGTGAATTAAATTTTAAGGAAAGAATGAAGAATTTCTCGAGGCTAACGCCGAGGAAGGAAATGTTTGAAATTATGAGTGCTGAATATGCGAAACTTTATGGCAAGGAACCAGAGACCGTCTTTGAAGCCATGTGGGACTTCCGTAAAAAATTCGAAGCTAAATTGATCCGTAAAAAAAGATTAAAAAAAATATTTTCAAATAAATAATCTTCAGATCGTTCGTATAAATCAATTTTAATTAAACAGCGACATCATATTCCCTTAATGCATCATTCAATGAAGTCTTTTTATTGGTACTTTCTTTTCGTTTCCCAATTATTAAGGCACAAGGAACATTGTAATTTCCAGCAGGAAACTCTTTAGCATAACTTCCAGGAATAACAACAGAACCGGCAGGAACCACACCTTTGGTTGTTTTAGGTTTTTTACCTGTTACATCAATAATTTTAGTACTCATTGTCAAAACTACGTTTGCCCCTAAAACGGCCTCCTTCTCTACTCTAACGCCTTCAACCACAATACATCTTGATCCTATAAAACAATTATCCTCTATAATCACCGGCGCTGCCTGCAATGGTTCTAAAACGCCACCTATTCCAACGCCTCCGGAAAGGTGAACATTCTTTCCAATTTGCGCGCAACTACCAACAGTTGCCCAGGTATCTACCATAGTTCCTTCATCTATGTAGGCGCCGATATTAACGTAGCTAGGCATCAAAATTGTTCCCGGAGATATATAGGCTCCATGCCTTGCAACGGCATTGGGAACAACGCGTATTCCTTTCTCTTTATACCCACTCTTTAAAGGTATTTTATCATGATATTCAAAAATTCCTGCTTCTAAAACTTTCATTTTTTGAATAGGAAAATATAACACAACCGCTTTTTTTATCCATTCATTAACTTTCCATCCATTTTCAATCGGTTCCGCAACGCGTATTATTCCATCATCAAGTAAAGAAATCACATTTCTAATGGCTTCGATAGTATTTTTATCTGTTAATAGCTCTCTATCATTCCAAGCATTATCGATAATTTTCTGCAATTCTGTCATGTTATAATATTTTGAGCAAATATAATAAGCTTCCTTTTAAAATTGGCACGAAATTTATAGTAGTTATTATAGAAATCTTATTTTTGAACAAATTTTTATAATGGCACGGATTCTGGCAATTGATTTTGGGAGTAAAAGAACGGGTATAGCCGTAACCGATGAATTACAATTGATCGCTTCTGGTTTAACCACCGTGCCGACGATTGAGATTTATGATTTTTTAAAAGAATATTTAAACAATGAACAGGTTGAAATGTTCTTAGTAGGAGAGCCAAAACAAATGAACAATACGATCTCTGAAAGTGAAAAAGATATATTGCCTTTCATAGAAAAATTGAAAAAATCATATCCATCAATTCCGGTTAAACGAGTTGATGAACGATTTACTTCAAAAATGGCTTTTCAAACCATGATTGATAGTGGACTCAAAAAAAAACAACGTCAAAACAAATCATTAGTTGATGAGATTAGCGCAACTATTATTTTACAATCGTATCTTTACAACCTGAAAAAATAATTCTAGAAATGGTATTACCGATAATTGCATATGGCGATCCTGTTCTAAGAAAAGTGGGAAAAAATATTAAGAAAGACTATCCCAATTTGCAAGAACTGATCGTAAATATGAAAGAGACAATGAAAAACGCAAAAGGTGTTGGATTGGCGGCGCCTCAGGTAGGAAAGGCCATTCGACTTTTTATAGTAGATACGTCGCCTTTTAGTGAGGATGACGAGCTGGACATTACGGAAAGGGAATTATTAAAAAATTATAATAAGGTATTTATTAATGCAAAAATAATTCAGGAGGAAGGTGATGATTGGGCCTTTAATGAAGGATGTCTAAGTATTCCTAATATTAATGAAGACGTATTCCGTAAAGAAACCTTGACGATTGAATATCTCGATGAGAATTTTGAAAAACAAAAAGAATCAGTTAATGGATTAATCGCGCGGGTTGTTCAACACGAGTATGATCATATTGAAGGTGTATTATTCACAGATAAGTTGTCATCTCTAAAAAGAAGATTATTAAAGAAAAAATTAGAAAATATAAGTAAAGGAAAAGTCGACGTTGATTACCGTATGAAATTTCCAAAAAATTAAACATTTATGAAATTAGATAAAATTGTTGCTGTTTCTGGAAAGCCAGGTCTTTTTGAAATTATTTCTCAATCAAAAGCAGGATTGATTGTACAGTCTCTGGTCGATAAAAAAAGACTTCCGGTTAATGCCATGCATAATGTAAGCGTAATTAATGATATTGCGATCTATACCTATGAGGAAGAAGTTCCGCTAAGAAACATTTTTAAGAAAATTGCAGAAAAACAGAATAACTTAGCTACCATTAGTCATAAGGAAAGTAACGATAAGTTAATTTCCTTTTTTAATGAAATACTACCTGATTTTGACGAAGAAAGAGTCTATCCTTCAAATATTAAAAAAGTGGTTCAGTGGTACAATATTTTAGCAGCAGCCAAATTTGATTTTTCTTCAATAAAAGAGCCAACCGAGGAAGCTGAAGAGGAAGAAAAATAAATCAATGAATATAAGAGCACAACAATTAGACGCATTTAATAAACTCCTAGACATCATGGATAAGATCCGTGAAGAATGTCCTTGGGATAAAAAACAAACCATACAATCTTTACGGCATCTAACGATAGAAGAAACCTACGAATTAGGAGATGCCATTTTAGATAATGATCTTCCTGAAATAAAAAAAGAACTTGGTGATCTACTATTGCATATTGTATTTTATGCTAAGATCGCATCTGAAAAAGAAGCATTCGATATTGCCGGTGTAATTGAGCATATCAATAAAAAATTAATCCATCGTCATCCACATGTTTTTGGTGATGTTAAAGTAAACAACGTTCAGGATGTTGAAAAAAATTGGGAAAAACTAAAGTTAAAAGAAGGCAAAAAATCCATTTTAGAAGGTGTTCCTAGATCATTACCAGCCATGATCAAAGCCTCCAGAATACAGGATAAAGCCGCTTGTTCGGGTTTTGATTGGGAAGAACCCGATCAAGTTTTTGATAAAGTGAAGGAAGAACTCGCAGAACTTTCTGCAGAAATTAAACAGGGTAAAAAAGATAAGATCGAAGGTGAATTTGGCGATGTATTATTCTCGCTTATTAATTATGCGCGTTTTATCGAAATTGACCCCGAAAGCGCCTTGGAAAAAACCAATAAGAAATTCATCAAGAGATTTCAATTTCTAGAAAAAGAGGCTAAAAAATCGGGTAAGCAACTTGCTGATATGACCCTCGCTGAAATGGATACCCATTGGGAAAAGTCGAAGACCTTTTTCAAATA
>CBDUPN010000082.1:0-8253 GCA_965369125.1 uncultured Aureibaculum sp.
TTTATACGTTCCATTTATGAGAAAAAATAGTCATTTTTGTAATATGATTTCATTAAATCTTCCAAAGGTTGAATTTAAGATCAAAAGTAACGAAAATAAGCAGTTTATTTTTGATATTATAAGGAAAAAATATGTGACCTTAAACCCTGAAGAATGGGTACGACAACATATTCTACATTACCTTACCTCTTATAAAAATTATCCAAAATCATTAATAGCCGTCGAAAAACAATTGGTCGTCAACAATTTAAAAAAGAGATTTGATATTTTAGTGTTTAACGATAAAGGGCAGGCAGAAATTATAGTGGAATGCAAAGCGCCTGATATGAGTATCACGCAAGAGGTTTTTGATCAGATAGCACGTTATAATCTCAAGATAAATGCTAAATATCTTATGGTTAGCAATGGTTTACAACATTATTTTTGCAAACTCGATACCATGAATGAACGGTATATATTTCTAGAAGATATTACCGAATTTAAAAAGAGTTAAGAAACTTTTAGCTACCTAAATTCTTACTTTTTCGTGCATTTAAACTATGTTTGCAACCAATAACTCTTAGATTGAAAGTAGCCGTCGTTATACTTAATTGGAATGGAAAAAAATTGTTAGAACAATTTCTTCCTTCTATGCTTGCCTCTAGTAAAGATGATGCCGATATCTATGTAGCCGACAATGCCTCGACCGACAGTTCAATAGATTTTATAAAAACTTACTTTCCAGAAGTTAAAATAATAGAGAACGAAAAGAATGGCGGCTATGCTAAAGGATACAATGATGCCTTGAAATCGTTAAAGGCAGATATTTATGCCTTGGTTAATTCTGATATTGAAGTGACTCAAGATTGGATCAAACCAATCATAGCTGAATTCGAAAGGTCTAAGAACACAGCGATCATTCAACCAAAATTATTAGATTACAAGGATAAGAATAAATTTGAATATGCCGGGGCTGCCGGCGGATTTATAGATTTTTTTGGCTATCCTTATTGCAGGGGTCGTATATTTTTAGAACTCGAAGAGGATATAGGTCAATTCAATGACACTGTGGATATTTTTTGGGCTTCGGGGGCTTGCTTTTTTATTCGAGCAGAAGTTTATCATAAACTCGGTGGTTTTGATGAACATTACTTTGCACATCAGGAAGAAATAGACCTTTGCTGGAGAGTACAAAATGAAGGCTATAAAATTAAATATGTTGGCACTTCAACGGTATATCATATAGGTGGTGCTACTTTAAAAGAGGCAAATCCCCGTAAAACTTTCTTAAATTTTAGAAATAGCTTGTTTTCCGTCTTAAAAAATGTACCTAAGAGATATTTATTTTTAGTATTGTTATTAAGGATGATACTTGATGGTATTGCAGGTTTAAAATTCTTAGTAGAATTCAGAGCTGTTCATACATGGGCTATCATAAGAGCGCATTTTAGTTTTTATCGGTATTTACCTGTGATGTTAAAAAAACGCACAAAAATTTCCTTTAAAAGAACTTCTTATCATCACAGTAAAAGTATTGTCTGGCAACATTTTGTGCTTGGTAGAAAAACCTTTAAAGAAATAAAGGGCGAGGTCATATAAAATCTCTACATAATAATTGGCTATATTTGATTTGCAACCATAAAACGCCTTATGTCACATAAAACATATTATAAAGCGGCATTAGATCAAGCTAAAAAAAGCCTTTCTGAAGGAGGAATTCCTATAGGATCTGTGTTGGTAAAAAATAACCAAATTATAGGTTGGGGCCATAATCAACGGGTTCAAAAATCTAATCCTATTCTTCACGGAGAAATGGATTGCTTACAAAATGCGGGCAGATTAAAAGATTATTCCGATTCAACATTATATACTACGCTGAGTCCTTGTATGATGTGTTCGGGAACTATTGTTCAATTCAAAATTAATAAAGTGGTTATCGGAGAAAACATCAACTTTAAAGGAAATATACCATTTTTAGAAGAAAATGGGATTAAAATTGAGTTATTGAATGATGGGGAAAGTATAAATATGATGAGCGAATTCATCAAAGATAATCCTGAACTTTGGAATGAAGACATCGCTGAAATTGTTTGATCATGGCTTATAATGAAAAATTAGCCGATTTAGTTAGAGAATTACTTATAGGGTTTAAAGATAATATCACAGAAAAGAAAATGTTTGGTGGTTTAAGCTTTCTCTTTAAAGGAAAAATGGCTGTCGGTATACTTAAAAATGATCTGGTTGTAAGGGTCGTAGCTTCAAAAATGGAAAATGAATTGGAAAAGCATAATGTCAGGCCTATGGATTTTACAAATAAGCCTATGAAAGAGTTTATTTTTGTTGAAATTGAGGATTTCAATAATTTACCTTATTGGATTGATTTAGGAATTGAACATGCGAAAAGCAAACACGAGTAACAGGTTATGAATATTTTTTATGCCTTAGATATTTTAGGAACCATTGCCTTTGCCATATCGGGTACCTTAGCAGCAATGCATAAAAGGTTAGATCTTTTTGGCGTATTTATCATTGCCTTTGTTACTGCCGTTGGTGGAGGAACTTTACGTGATATTTTAATTGATAGAGCACTTGTAAGTTGGATGCAAGATCTAAATTATATATATGCTATAGCTGTTGCTACCATCTTTGCCATTATCATAAGAAAAAAAATAGCTTATTTGAGAAGCTCATTGTTTTTGTTCGATACGATCGGACTTGGAATTTTCACCATCATTGGAACCGAAATTGGCATTCAACAACAATTACATCCAATAATAACTGTTATACTTGGCACTTTAACAGCTACTTTCGGGGGTGTGCTTCGAGATATATTATGTAACGAAATTCCTGTGATCTTTAGGAAAGAAATATATGCTATGGCTTGTATTGCCGGTTCAATAGTATTTATTGTCTTGAGCAATATGAAGATCAATACGGATACAAATTATATAATTACAACACTTATTGTTATTATTATCAGATTGTTAGCTGTTAAGTTTAAGTTGTCATTACCAACATTGGTACCTGAAAATAAGATCTAGTAATCGCCCAAGGTTTCTGCATTTTGAGCCAAACCTATAGCCAGTTGCTCGTCATTAGGCGCTTTGCCATGCCATGCATGCGTGTGCATCATAAAATCAACACCATGACCCATAACCGTATGCAAAAGTACACAAACCGGTTTGCCTTTGCCGGTTCTTGATTTCGCTTTATTAATGCCCTCAATTATGGCCTCAATAGAATTACCTTCTTTCACCTCTAATACATCCCATCCAAAGGCTTCAAATTTTGCCTTAAGATTACCAAGAGGCATTACATCATCGGTAGAACCATCTATTTGCTGCCCGTTATAATCTACCGTTGAGATCAAATTATCTACTTTCTTTCCAGCGGCATACATAATAGCCTCCCAAACTTGCCCCTCTTGCAATTCACCATCACCATGTAAACTATATACCAATGCCTTGTCTTTATTTAACTTTTTAGCCTGGGCTGCTCCTATAGCTACCGACATTCCTTGTCCCAATGAACCGGAAGCAATTCTGATTCCTGGTAATTTCTCATGTGTCGCTGGATGTCCTTGCAATCTGGTATTTATTCTTCTGAAAGTGGCGAGCTCCTCAACGGGAAAAAAACCACTTCTTGCCAATACACTATAATAAAGTGGTGAGATATGACCGTTCGATAAAAAGAACAGGTCCTCCCCTTTTCCATCCATGGAGAACTCGGTATTATAATTCATTATTTCTTGATACAACACGGTCAAGAATTCTGTACAGCCCAATGAAGCACCAGGGTGTCCTGAATTTACAGCATGAACCATTCTAATAATATCGCGTCTTACTTGTGTAGAGAAGTCTTTTAATTCTTGTATTGTTGGCATCAATATTAAAATTTTTAATCGCGGTAAAAATACAAAACATGTTCAACATCTTAAATTTGGATTTGTAAAATTATTGCCTAGTTATTAACACGAAAATGAAGACAGATAACTATTAAATATCTTCACTATATTTGAGATAGTATTCTAAAATCTTTCTTTTGAAAAAAATAAAATCCAGTAAAAGGAAATCAACGGTCTCAAAAAAGGCTGGATTACCACCAGGAAGTATCGTTTATGTCGGTAAAAAAAGAGATGAAAAGGCTACCTTGGAATTGATTGGTTATAATGCGACTTCACTGTCTAAACACAGATTCGATAATTGTGAAGAACTGAAGAAGAATATGGATGCCAATTCGGTAAACTGGATCAATGTCGACGGGGTCCATAATCACGAATTGCTAAATCAATTTGAAAATGTATTTAGTCTAGATCATTTATTACTGGAAGATGTTGCAAATACAAATCAGAGGCCAAAAGTTGAAGAATATGATGCATATTTATTTCTAACCCTCAGAATGCTTGATTATGATGAAAATGAACAAAACATTAATAGTGAGCAAGTTACACTTGTATTAAGTAAGGACTTTGTCATTTCATTTCAGGAAAAGACGGGTGATGTTTTTGGAAACATCAGGGATAGAATCGAGCATGCAAAAGGTATAATTCGTACCAAAGGGAATGATTTTTTATTTTATTCCTTAATCGATTCTGTTATTGATAACTATTTCATAGTCATAGAAAATGTTGGTAATAATTTAGAAGACCTGGAGGAAGAGATCTTCAACAACCCCTCGCATGACTTATTGGAAAAGATCCAAAAAAATAAAAATTTATTATTAACCCTTAGAAGAGCTATTTACCCATTGAGGGAATCATTGAGTAAAACGTTAAGAGTTGATGCCAAATTTATTCATCCTGAAACGATCAAATATTTTAATGATGTTTATGACCATACCATTCAAATTATAGACATCCTCGAATCATACAGGGATATCATTTCGGGTTTAAAAGATAGTTATCTATCTAGTTTAAGCCTTAAAATGAACCAGATCATGCAAGTGCTTACTATTATGGCTACCATCTTTATTCCCTTGACCTTTCTGGCAGGTATCTATGGCATGAATTTCGATAACATCCCTGAACTTCACTGGCCTAAAGGCTATTATTATTTTTGGGGTATTTCAGTATTGATAGTTCTAGGTTTGGTTTATTATTTTAAAAGAAAAAAATGGTTATAGAAACTTTACGTTTATCAAATCAATCCATGATCCATTAATGGCAATGAATAATACCTTTTACCAGTTGCATTATATATGGCATTAATGATTGCCGGTGCAATGGGTGGTACTCCAGGCTCACCAACACCTGTAGGTTTATCGTTATTTTTAATAATTTCTACATGTATTTCTTCAGGCGCTTGATTAATACGCGTCATTTGATAGTCATGATAACCGCTTTGCACAATCGCACCATCTTTAGCTGTAATTTTACCATAAAATGCCAAAGACATGCCGAAAATGGCCGACCCTTCCATTTGAGATTTAATAGTATCCGTATTGACTGCCGTACCACAATCAATAACCGTATAAACTTTATGCACCTTTAATTTTCCATTTTTAACCGATACTTCGACTATAGTTGCCACATAAGAGAAAAAACTATAATGCAAGCCAATACCAAGCCCATGTCCTTCGGGTAGCTTTTTGCCATAATCAGCATTTTTAGCTGCTGTATTTAATACTTGCTTTAATTTGGCACTGCTAAAATGATTCCCCGATTGATGCTCTTCTATCCTGTCTTCCCCGATAAGATCAAGCCTAAATTGCAACGGGTCTTTTCCGGCTTTCGCAGCCAATTCATCAACAAAAACATTTACAGAAAATCCTTGAATGACATTATACACAGAACGGAACCAGCCAATTCGAACATGTGCAGGGGCTTTCCCATTTTCACATCTTACATTATCAATTTGATAAGGAATATTTGTCATTCCCATCCCAAATTCAAATCCGGCCCCATAACCGGTATCTGGAGCAAAAGTAGACGTTATCGAAGGATAGGCAACTCGGTGCAACCAGCCTGTAACCTTACCGTTAGCATCTAGGGCACCCTTCATATATTGCGCACTTACGGCATGATAATAACTATGTTGAATATCATCCTCTCTCGTCCAAATAACTTGGGCAGGTGCTTTAATGGCTTTTGAAGCCACCGCTGCTTCTACTATATAATCGGGCTTAGATTTTCTTCCAAACCCACCTCCTAAGAAGGTCACATTTATGATAACCTTTTCTTCATCAATATCCAAGTAATCTGCTACCTCTTTTCTAGCTGTCTGAGGATCTTGGGTTGGTGCCCACACTTCGCAAGTACCATCATCTTTAACCCAGGCAGTTGCATTAGGCGGTTCCATTGGTGCGTGGACTAAATGTGGTAAATAATAGGTGCTTTCTACTATATGATTTGCATTTTTAAATGCTTTATCAACGTTACCATCATTACGGACCTCCTTTCCTTTCTTCCGCACATTAGTAGTGATCATTTTATTATAATCATCACTATTATATGTTTGATTACCTCCCTTATCCCATTCAATTTTAAGCGCATCTTTGCCCTTTAATGCTGCCCAGGTATTACCGGCAACCACAGCGATACCGCCTAAGGCTCCGAAAGGTTTTGCTATTCTTGAAATTTCAATAATATCTTCCACTCCAGCAATGGCCATGGCATCACTTTTATCAAAACTTTTAACTGTTCCAAAAGTAACCGGGCATCTTTGAATCGCTACATATTTCATCCCCGGAATTTTTATATCCAAGCCATATTTAGGTTTACCGGATGCAAATCCGGCTCCGTCTATACTTTTTAGATCTGAACCTATGTATTTGAAGTTTTTCGGATCTTTTAACGGTGGGTTTTCAGGAATTTCAAGGGATGCTGCTTCTTTTACAAGGTCACCATAAAACAATTTTTTATTATTTGAGGTGTTTATAACATAGTGATTTTCAGCTTTTAATGTAGAGGCATCGACCTGCCATCTTGCGGCAGCCGCGGTTATTAACATGGCTTTAGCCGTGGCGCCCATAAGGCGCATCGTTTCAAATAAATATCGAACACTTCTCGATCCATCGGTATTCTGATCTCCATATTTAGGATGGCCGATGGCTTGCTCTACACTTACCATATTCCAATCGGCATCCATTTCGTCGGCAATGACCGAGGTTAATGAAGTACGAACTCCCTGGCCCATTTCAGAGCGGGAAGCAATTAATATAAGTTCGCCATTGTCTTTTAGTTGAACAAATAAATTCGGTTCGAAAGTTGAGCCGTTAAAAGGTTTCATTTTAAAATCTTCTTCTTTAGAAGATGGTACATTACATGCCAATATCAATCCCCCTGAGGCCATTCCAACACTCTGTATAAAGTACCTTCTGCTTATTTTATTTTTAGAATTCATCAGGATGTAGATTTTGGATTATTTAATGATGCCGTTTTATGAATCGCCTTTCTAATGCGATGATAAGTACCACACCTGCAAATATTACCACTCATGGCAGCATCTATATCCTCATCTGTGGGCTTTGAATTTTTTTTCAACAACGAAACGGCTGAAATAATTTGGCCTGACTGACAATAACCACATTGTGGCACATTCAAGTCTTCCCATACTTCTTGTAATACTTTATTCTCATTTTCAACACCCTCTATGGTTAGGATGCTTTTGCCTTCGGCTACAGAGACAGGAGTAAGACATGAACGTATCGGATCGCCATCTAATAAAATCGTGCATGAACCGCATACACCATTCCCACAGCCATATTTGGTTCCTGTTAATCCTACTAAATCACGAATCGCCCAAAGTAAGGGCATATTGCTATCCGCTTCGATGTCATAAATTTTATTATTAATTGTAAGTGTTACCATAGATTCATTATTTGAATAAATAAAGGATTAATTATCAATAAATTTAGAAATATTTTGAATATAATATTTGTATAAGGTGTTAAATCTTATATCCTTCCAAAAATCACATCTCATCATAATGATATTATTACTAAATTTTTTATAAAATATTAGGCTGTAAATGTTCAAATTTATTACATTTGCACCCGCTTGCATATGGATGATTTTTTGTCAGGCAAGCCCGCACTTTTAGGAGTGCTGTTCATTTAAATTTAGGAGAGGTGCCAGAGTGGTAATGGAGCAGATTGCTAATCTGTCGACGGGTAACTGTCGCCAGGGTTCGAATCCCTGTCTCTCCGCAATCAATTAGAACTGTGGAGAAGATTTAAAAGGAGAAAATTCAACAAGCACGCTTGATTGAATTTAACACTTTTAAAGCTTTAAATTTGCGAAAGCAAATTTGAACAAGTCTATTTGCAGGATGTGGT
>CBDUPN010000083.1:0-7972 GCA_965369125.1 uncultured Aureibaculum sp.
TAAAATTCGCCCTATTAACTCCGGCAAACATCCAACTCCAAATATCCCTTAATTGTGCATTTACAGGAAAATGGATCATATCATCCACTTCTTGAATTCCAGGCACATCGGTAGCACTTTCACCACCTGCCAAGGTATTGTCAGAAGCAATCTCTCCTAACATGACATTTAAATAAGTAGCTTGTAATAGATCATAAGCTCCAATTAAAGCATTCTGATAATCTTCCTCTGAGTTAAAAAATTCTTCCGAATTCTCATCCTGTGAAGCTACGTCAACAAAATCGTCATTACATGACCATAGTACTAATAATAACATACTAAAAAGTACTGAATATATTTTATGTGTTCTCATCTTCATTTTTATTAAAATTTAATGTTTAGACCTAACATAATAGTTCTTGGTATAGGATAAAATCCTTGATCTATTCCTCCTCCAATTGGCGCTCCCGAAGAAGCCGAAGGGTCATAGCCTTTATATTTGGTAAAGGTGTATAAGTTATTTGCAGAGGCATAAATTCTAAATTTATCTACGCCAATGGTTTCCAATAATTCAGAAGGAAAATTATAACCAAACTGAACATTTTGTATTCTAATATAAGAACCATCTTCAACATAAAAATCTGAAAATAAAATATTCGAATTAGCACCGGTTGATACCCTGGGGAAATCGTTAGTACTTCCTTCTCCTGTCCATCGTGTTAAGAAATCGATCCTTCTATTGGTAAGATTCTGACTTCTTTCATAATTACGCACTATATCATTACCTACAGAAGCAAAAACATAACTGGTAAAATCGAAATTCTTATAATTAAATCCGAAATTAAGTCCCATTGTCATATCAGGAATTGGATCTCCAATATCCGTTCTATCATCCGAGTTAATCTCTCCATCGCCATTGGTATCTACAAAACGCAGGTCACCAGGTGATGCATTTACCTGTGTTGCATGTGCATCAACTTCTGCCTGATTCTGAAATATGCCATCGGTTTGAAGTCCATAAAAATATCCTATAGGTTTACCTACTTCCATTCTAGAAGGTGGATCCTGACCTACGCCAAATGATCCTCCTGGAACAAAACCATTATCACTTGAAACAAAAATGACTTCATTCTTTAATGCAGTTGCATTAAAACTCATATTAAATTTAAAATCATCAGATACAAATTTATTATATGATATTTGGAACTCGACACCGCTATTTTCTACTGTACCTGCATTCACAATTGGAGCGCTAGATCCAGGAGCGGCTATACCTAATATACCAGAAACTTGAGGTGTCAATAATAGATCTTCGGTTCTTTTTTTGAAGTAATCCATGGTGACATCAATTTTATTATCGGCCAATTTGAAATCAAGTCCAACGTCAAAAGTTTTTTGCTTTTCCCATCTTATTTCAGGGTTTGCCAAAGCACCTTCGGCAACACCAATATTAATATTATCGTCAAAAACATATACGCCTTCACCACTCAATAAAGATACAAACCTATAATCAGGAATCCTGTCATTACCAACAATACCATAACTTACTCTTAACTTTAAGAAGTTAATAAAGTCACTATCTTCTAGGAAGGATTCATCAGAAAGTACCCAACCTACAGATCCTGAAGGGAAATACCCGAATTTGTTCTCAGGCCCAAATCTTGTGGAACCATCTCTACGTATAACTCCGGAAAATAAATATTTTCCTTTATAATCATACTGCAACCTTGAGAAATAAGATAAAAGTCTTCCGTCGAAAGTAGCGCCTCCACTAGGAAAATTATTAACGACATCACTTGCATTGGCAATACTTGCATTTTCAAAAGAATTATCAGGAATATCAAAACCTGTAAAACCAGAAAAAGATCCTGTAGTTTTTACAACAGACATAAACAATTGTACTTGTAGATTGTGTATATCATTGAATTTCTTGGAATAGGTTATAAAATTATCCCAAGTATAATCTGTAAATGTATTTCTACTCTCACTTACCAAACTCCTAAAAGTGTTAAATACTTTTCCTGAACCATAAAAGGCTTCAGGGGCAAAAAATTTAGAATTGACCAAGGCGTGATTAAACTGAAAACGTGTTTCCGCCTGAAAATTTTCTAAAAAACTATAATTTAACCCAACAACTGCACTGATCTTATCTACTTTAGATTTATTATAGGTATTATCAATTTGAGCTAAGGGATTGATTACCTCATTACCTAAGCCTTCTGCCAAGGTATAATCTCCATTAGCATCTCGTACGGAAAATGTTGGTGCCATATTCAAGGCGTTAAATAAAACAGATCCCAAAGTGTTTTCACTTAAAATATTTCTATTCGCATCCGTATAGATGGCAGAAACATTAAATTTAAAGTTTTTTAGAAAATCTAAATTATAATTAAATCTTGTGTTGAAACGGTTGAAGTTTGACTTGCCACCACCTACAATACCATCTTGGGTAAAGAAATTTAGACCATAGGAATAAGAAGAGTTTTCTGTACCTCCGCTTAAACTTAAGTTATAATTTGAGATCGGTGCTCTTTCAAAAACTTCATCTTGCCAATCTGTACCACTTCCTAGTACTGATAAATCTGTATAAGGTGGTGTTTGTCCACCAGCCGCAAAAGATTCATTTATTATTACGCCGTATTCTGTGGCATTTAGAACTGGTATTTTTCTTGATGTTTCTTGAATACCGACATAAGTGGAAAATTCAAATTTTGTGGGTGAATCTTTTCTACCAGATTTGGTAGTGATCAAAATTACACCATTCGCAGCTCTAACTCCATAGATACCGGCCGTGGCATCCTTAAGTACATTGATACTTTCAATATCACCAGGGTTAACAACGCTTAGATCTTCAATCACGTTACCATCTACCAATATTAAAGGATTATTATTACCATTAGTAGTAACACCTCTAATTCTAATACTCGCCGAACTACCAGGCGATCCGGATTGTGATGTTACACTTACACCGGCAACTTGCCCTTGTAGCGCATTTTCCACGCGTACAGGGTTTAGTTCATCGATCGTTTCAGATCCAACAACGGAGACAGCTCCTGTAATCTCTTTTTTGGTTTGTGTACCATAACCAATAACTATTACTTCGTCTAATGCCTGCGTATCTTCTTGCAAAATAACATTTAGATTCGTATCACCAGTAATGGTTACCTCCTTAGATTCAAAACCAATAAAAGAGAAAACCAATACATCACCAACCTTAATATTGGAAATAACAAAATTCCCATCGAAGTCGGTTGTAACACCATTCATGGTGTTTTTTAAAATAACATTTACCCCTGGTAATGGAGCGTTTGTGCCTGCTTCTAAAACAGTTCCTTTTATTTCAAGATTCTGGCCAAAAACCATAAACGATAGAAATAAAAATGCAATGAGTAAAAAATTTGATTTCATATGTTTTTATTTGAGATTTAAATTTACATGTTGTAGGAAAAAAAACAACAAAAAAAACCAATACAAAAACACATCAATGTTTAAATGAAGTTTATTAATCTAGTATATTAATAGGGTAATATAGTATAGAAATAAGATTTTAAGGGGTATTCCACGGTTTATACTAATGAAATCAGATATATTAAAAGTGATATTTTGTTCATTAAAAAAAATGAAATAACGACATATTGTATAGGAAATGTTGAGGTAAATATTAATATTGTAGGGGTGGTCTAAATCTCTAAAATGTACTCAATTAGACTTTTTTCATGTAGTAGGTTCATTTTTTTTCGTAATCTGTATCGTTTAATCTCAACACTTCTTACGGATATATTAAGTAAGGGAGCAATTTCTTTTGAAGAAAGATTTAATCTCAGATAAGCGCAAAACCGAAGATCATTTGGGGTAAGCTTTGGATGAAGCTTTTTAATCTTTTTTAAAAAATTCTTATCCGCATTATTAAAGGCGTCTTCTATAAACTCCCAATCCTTTTTATTGTTAATGTTTTTATTAATTGTTTTTATGACTTGTTCATTTATATCTTCGGAATGATGTTGCATTAATTCTTTTTTAATTCTGTTTAGAACCTCATTCTTTTTGATGATGCTCATGGTAGCAATGGTTAATTCCCTGTTTTTACTTTCAACATCATGTTTTAATTTTTCATTTTTCAATGTCATGATCACCTTTTCATTTTCCAATTGAGAAACTTTAAATTCATTCTGTTTTTTTATCAGTAATTTTTGTTGCTGTTTTCTATAATGACGCCTGTAATTTAAATGAATTAGCAATAGGATCAAGCTTAATAATAGGGCATAAAAAATAAGCATCACATTCGTTAAATACCAAGGCCTTTCAATGATAAACGAATATGAAGCTGTATTACTTGATAATTCATTCCCAATTAAGGCCCTCACCTTAAAGGTGTAATCGCCATAAGGCAAATTCTTTAATGAAATATTTGAATCGCCAAACCAGTTGCTCCAGTTATCATTAAGTCCTTCTAATTTATATTGATAATTAACCTCAGTATATTTATCAAATTCAGCAACACTAAACTCAATATTCAGGTTGTTTTCATTTGATTTAAATTTAGTATTGTCAATGAGCTCAACCTGTGTTTGCCCCGGATTCAAATAGTCTTTATAAATTGCATTGATCTTTATAAAATATTCTTGAGTTACTAACTGATCTAAATTCAACACAGTATATCCATTAGAAGCTCCTATTAAATATTTCTCGTCCTTTAAATGAGTTACACATTCAAAACTAGCTAAGCCTTGATTTCCTCTAAAAAAGTTTGGAATTGATATTTTAATAGATTGTGGTTTGCTGTCAAATTTTCCAGGTGATAAGCAAATGATGTTCTTTGAAGTAAACCCCCATAATTTATTTGTTTCATCATTGGCGATAAGCCTCCCCGAAAACTGATCTTCGATTGGCATAAAAATACCCGACAAAAGCGAATCCTTAATAAAATCTTGTCGATTTATATTAAACTTAAATACCCCGGTATTTGAAGCGTATATCAACTCATTTTGATAATTAACCAAACTCGACCCGAATCCATTGGGTTCACTATTTTTAACCTCAACAATTTTGTCGAATCCTGTATCAACAACTAAATTGAAAATACCTTTAAATTCATGGTTTACGATGATCCGGTTATCTCCAAACATTTCAAAGAATCTACTTGAAATATCAAAGCCAGTTATCTTATTGCCTAATTGCCATTGACCTTTATCTTTTTTAAGTATACTAAGACCCGTATAATTACCCTGCAGTAGAATATTTTTATTAGTTTTAATTTCTTTGATATCCCAAGTACCAGGAAAGTCAGAGACTTGCTTCGCTTTATTATCTTTTATAACGAATGTACCTCTGTTATGACCACAAAATAAGGTGTTATCGATTTCTTTTAAGCACCAGACCTGACCTTTCGTGTTTTCTATAAATTTAAAATCATTGCTAGAACCTACGTTTTTAAAAAATAATCCCTGGTTTGTTCCAAGATAAAGCATTTCATTAAAAACTATTGCCGCATTTACGGCGCCTAATCTACCATACAGATCATTATAGACACTAAAAGGAGACCTAAGATTTATTATACTAATACCATTATCTAAACCAAGCCAAAGGTTTTGATCAATATCTTCAAAAATTGATAAGACCGTATTATTAATTAATCCTTTTTCCTGATTTATTTTTTTTATAAAATTTCCTTGCCTGTCAATATGGTATATCCCGTTTGAAATGGTCCCTAAAATAAAACTCCCATCGTTTAATTGTAAACTACTGTAGATACTTGATTCCTTCAATTCACTGTAGGCGCTAATATTCCAAAGTTTTAGTCCGTTGTCGTCTAAAAAATAAAATTCACCATTCTCAGAAAGTAGTAGCGTTTTATTATTGATCAAAAAAACGCCTACTAACACGTTCTTTTGAAAAATTGGATCATTAGAAGCTAATATTGGCTTTCCATTCTCTATTTTAAAGATCCCTTCATTTATTATCTGAAAATATATACTGTTTGAGACTGTAAAGATCTCAGCTTTTGTAGATTTCGAATTTATAATGTTAAATGAACCATCGATTGTATTATAAACATAAATTCGATCAAGGGATTGAAATAGTACCCAATCATCGAATTTTAATATATTCCAAAAATGTTCATCTTCAATTAAAGGTTCTTGCAATTTATCCTTTAGGGAATGATATTTTAAATTTCCGAATTCATCTTTTTTCCAATACCCGAATTCCATGTAGCAACCGGTATAGATAAGATCATTGATCACTTTAACCGACCTGATAATTGTGCCGTTGGGTGAAGGATATAATTTCCAATTGGCCCCATTAAATTCTAAGAGGCCGGTGTTATTGCCAACATAAATATATTTATCATCTGATTGTGATATCGACCAATTCTGATTTCCGGCACCATAATCCTTTGGAGCATAATTTTCGATTGGAGGCAATTCCTGGGTATAGACAAGCGTAGTTATAAATAAAAAAATAAACTTTATGATGCCTATAAATTTTGTCATTTATGAGAAATAAATATAAACGCTAATTACGATAACTACCACAGCAAGGCCCACTTGTTTTACGTATTTATATGGTGTAATATCCACTTGTTTGGTATACTCCTGAACGTACGCTTCCGCTCTCGGCCAAATTTTACCAATGACCAACATGATTGTCACATTCAATATAAACAGGATAGCCATTACATGCAAAAAATGAGGATAAGCTTCTGCCTCGATTAAGGCTAAGCTTGAAGCGTCTGTTATTCCGGATGCTTCTGCTTTTTCTAAAGCGCTATCTACTAAGCGGGGCTTCATAATAAATTGGCTCAAAATATAAAGCAAGGAACCTGATATAATACCAATTTTGGCTGCAATTGCTGGTACTCGGTTAGTTAGATAACCTACAACAATAATCGTAAGTATTGGAATACTATAAATACCATTCACTTCTTGAAGATAGGCAAATAAACTGCCGGCATTAGCAATAAAAGGGGCGATGAACATGGCTGAGATCGCTAAAATAATCCCGAATATCTTTCCGTATTTAACGACTGTACGTTCGTCTGCCTCATTATTAATATGTTGTTTATAAATATCTATTCCGAAAAGCGTTACAGAACTATTAAGAACACTATTAAAAGAACTAAGTATGGCTCCAAAAAGTACTGCTGCAAAGAAACCTAGCAAATAAGGTGGTAACACCTTGTTGACAAGCATTGGGTAGGCCTGATCTGCATTCTCTAAACCACCTTCGAATAGGTTAAAAGCGATAATACCGGGTAAAACTACTATGATCGGACCTAAAATTTTGATAAAAGATGCCAATAGTAATCCTTTCTGGCCTTCTTTAAGGTTTTTGGCAGCAAGGGCACGTTGTATGATCTGCTGGTTAGTTCCCCAATAAAATAATTGAACCAACATCATCCCAGTAAATATGGTTCCGAACGGAACTGAAGCCGTTGGGCCTCCTATGGAATTAAATTTTTCCGGATTATTTCGGCTCAAGGTTGCAATGCCTTCGAAAATACTTCCATCACCTATGGCCCATAAACCAAATACCGGGATCATTACACCACCTATTAATAATCCAATGGCATTGATCGTATCTGAAACTGCCACGGCTTTGAGTCCCCCAAAAACAGCATAAATCGATCCGATGATGCCTATTCCCCAAACACATATCCAAATAGACTGTGTATGACTTACATTTAGTAATTCAGGAATATTAAACATGCCACTAATGGCTACTGAACCTGAGTATAATATAATAGGTAATAGTACGACAACGTAACCTGTTAAAAACAAGGCAGAGGTCAAGGTTTTGGTTGTAACATCATATCGTTTGGACAGGAACTGGGGTACCGTAGTAAGTCCACCTTTTAAGTATCTGGGCAAAAGAAAAACAGCAGTTACAACCATGGCTATTGCAGCTAAAGTTTCCCACGCCATGACCAATATTCCCTCTGTATAGGCTTGGCCATTTAATCCTACGATCTGCTCAGTAGAAAGGTTTGTTAATA
>CBDUPN010000084.1:0-7945 GCA_965369125.1 uncultured Aureibaculum sp.
AAGTCCATGATTTTCGTACCAACCGGGTTTTCCGGGTTCATAGGATTTTGTGTTGATAAGGACGGGCTTTTCACTGTCGAAGTTGAAGTCAGCTACCTGGATCTTCCACTTACCGTATCCATAGGAGCCATTTGGTGCTTCATACATCTCGCCCCAGGTAAGTTTCTTTCCGTCGTGCGAGAAATGTGGGTGCAAAACACCACTGGCTTCGGTCTCGGGAGTTTGTCTTAATATAAAGCAGCGCTTTGTATCGAATTCCATCAACCATAGATCCGAATGCCTTCCAAAGCCGGGTGTGGCAGCCAAGTCACGCCCCGGTCTCCCCTGATTCTTTAATTTCTGTACTTGAAAGATAATATACTTCCCAGAAGGATGCCATTCCGGTTGGCCAATGTGCCCTTTACCCAGAACCTGGCTCTGATCGCAAGTAAGACATTGCTCATTGCTCCCATCGGGCCGAACCATGTATATATCGTAATATCCATCATCACTTTTTCGGTCCATAAGGATAATATCACCTTTTGGAGACCAGCTTACACGCCCACCATTGTTGTTTAGTACTGAAATACTCTTTGCTTTGCTCTTTGGTGATTCTACTGAACCAAGGATTTGCTGCAATTCCGGACTAAGTGCAGCATTACCGTTACCTGAAGCTGTTGAAGGTTTAGTTGGCATGCATGCTATAAGTGTAAAACTAACGAATACTGAAATTATATGCCATTTGTTCATAGCTTGTACTTTTAATTGATGTTATGGTTTAATTTTTCTCCTTTTGTTGATTTAGACGATTTATTAGACTACATGTTACTTTAAGCATTGGAATGTTTCTAAATTATTGCCAACTGTCTTAGCTATGGTTTGGTTGTGGAAGTATACTCAGGATTATTACACCGTAAAATCAGCCATTGGATACTACTTTAATTTTGATGGGGCACAGATCCACATTAGAATATACTCATTGTTGTTCGCCCGATTTTATTTATTCAGGACCAATTGAATCCAATAATTCAAATTCCAATTGTCCATTTTCGTTTAATTTATATTTATAGATAGCCCTTCCTTGAACGTGGCCATCATCAAAGTTAGCTATTAACCATTCGCTGCTTAAAAGCTGAATACTTCTGAATTGCATTGTCCCTCCCAAAACGGCTTTTAACGGAATTAGTTCAGTTCTTTTTCGAAGATTATTTTCAATAAATTCGGTTGGATTTGTAATTCCACTTTCAATGAATTTTTCACCGTCATATTCTGCATCAAACCAATAATTTAATTGAGGTTCATCTTTCGTCAATATTTTGGATAGAGAATCATTTTTAATTATTAAACTATCAACTTTTGCAAGTAAATTTTCAGTCCTATTCATTTTCGTGCAACTAAAAATGCAAAGTGATATTAGAGTTATTAAAGTTAGTTTATTCATATATTAAGCTAGAGTACAACGTTCTTGGCTATGGTATCGTTACGGAATAGTGCTCTAGTAACCATAAATTTAGCAAAAAACCTTGAAAATCCGATAGGAAAATCACATGGAATGAACTATACACGACTTAAGTTTACATTTTATAATTTTGTCATTAATCATAGTCAAATTGCAGCTAACGCGTTTTTATATGATTATGTTGCGCCTGACTGCTGGTTTACCCGCCTCTGGCGGATTAAAGATACTCGGATGTCATCATACACATCAATTGAGGCCGACAGGCAGGATGTTAAAGCCAGTTTTCGTTTTCAATTATTTTTTACCCCAAAAATCAATACACTTTTCTTGTTCGGCAACCCTCAATACCGAAAAGCCTAATTCAATTGCTTTACTAAAGTCTTCACATCCTTGCTCTTCATCACCTAATGCGTATTGCGCCAAACCACGAAGAAAGTAAGCGTTTTTATTATTTGGGTCTAAATATATTGCTTTATTACTATCAAATACTACTCCGTTCAAGTCATTTGGAAATCTAGTTCCAGCCCTGTTTACATAAACTCTTGCGTCTAAGGTGTCTGTTAATAAATATTTGTCAAAATCATCTTTTGCTGGTTTGGTCATACCTGTTGCTAAATATATTCTTGCCCTATTTAAATATGATTCAGGTTTTGGCGATTTTAATATTTCATCATTAAGAGTCTTTAAAAAATTATTAAAATCAGGTCTTGTCCAAAAACCCATAGTAGTTTTTATCCTTCCACTACAATCATCATTGATTAAGTCAAAGGATACGTAGTAATCTGTTAGATAAACCTTGTACTTCCCATAGCCTGTGCACATTTGCCCTTCTTTATCAATAAATTTGATTGTATCTCCTGATAATTCATATGTTGCAATAATATCAACGGTTTGGTCATTGCCAAAATCGCCTTCTACCAATCCATTGTCTTTAAACTCAAAGCCGATAGGACCCGTTTGTCCAATCCTTACCCACTTACCAATAAGAGTATTTTCAGAATTTGTAATTGTCTGGCTAGTACGCTTTTTATTAGAATTGCAGGCAAATGAAATTCCCGTTGACAGGAGTATCAAAAAAATTAATTTAGTTTTCATTTTTATTTGTTTTTGTTTGACAATGTTGCTTTTTAGAATTGAATATGACGTGTTGGTGCATGATTCCGTTGCGTCTGACTGCCGACAGGTATTTGGATTTTAAGCTAGCCATATCAGGTACTAAATATAATAGTTTTTTGAATGAAGCATTAATAATATGCATTGATGTTTTAGCACTTTTTTATTTACCTAATTTCAATATTCTCAATGCTCCTTGAATGACTAAAGCAAAGACAATTGTGCCAATGATCAAATCTGGTTTATTTGAACTCAACCAATTCACCAAAATTCCCGCCATTATTACACCCAAATTGATAATCACGTCATTTGAGGTAAAAATCATACTCGCTTTCATATGTGCTTCTTCTTTGCTTTTTGATTTTTGCAAAATATAAAGACAGATTCCGTTTGCGATAAGTGCAAAAACCGAGACGATTATCATTGTCGAAAAATCAGGAAGTTTTTCAGTTCCAAAAAAACGCCTTAAAACTTCTACAAATCCAATTACAGCAAGGATGATTTGAAAATATCCTGCAATTTTGGCAATCCTTTTTTTTCTAATTAAAGTGCCCCCGACCGCAAACAAGCTAATTCCATAGACAAAACTGTCTGCAAGCATATCTAAGCTGTCAGCAACCAATCCCATTGATTTAGATATAATTCCTGTCGTCATTTCGATAATGAAAAAGACAAAATTAATCCCGAGTACTGTCCAAAGTAGTTTTCTTTGGTTTGTATTTTCTGTAAAGAAGGCTTGTGCAGTTTGTTTCGTTGAGATTTTCTTTACACCCAGATTTAGTTCGAGCAGTGACCTTTCGATTTGGTCTATTTTTCCATTGTGAAAAACTGTTAATTTTCGGTTTGGTATGTCGAAGTCCAAACCAGCAATACTTGAAATTCCGTCCAATTTCATTCGGATTAGATTTTCCTCTGATGGGCAGTCCATTTTAGTAATTTCAAATATTGTTTTTTCCATTCAGTCTCTTGGTTTTCAAATAAGTATAACAGTTTTGTAATTGAGTTGTGCGACCTTTAAGGAGACTCACTCATATACATACTTGCTGGGCCTATTTTACATATCATCTTTTGCAATTCCAAATATCAACAAGAAATCTCTCTTTTCCTATTTTTCAAAATCCTGTATCTATTACACATAATTTTGTTATAACGATGATGCCCACATAATCCAAGGAGTAGCAAGAAGGAAGATTATCGTATTCAAGACCGTAATGACGATACCTTGTTTATAGATATCTTTTGATGGTAAAAAACCACTCCCTACAAATAGAACATTAGAACTGGAAGCCTGGGGTGTAATTGCTGCAAATAAATTAGTAGCAAACGAAAGCATAAAGGCCATGAGTGCTGCGGGTACTTCGGCATTAACAGCCACCTGTAAAAAAACAGCATACAAGGCAAGCAAATGCGCTGTCTGACTCACAAACAGATAATGAATCACAATATAAAGTACTATTAATAAGACATAAACAGTAATCCAATGATAATCAATGAGATATGTTGCTAACTGAGCGCCAAGAATCTTCATAAATCCCATATTATTCAATGCCGTACTCATCATGTATAAAATAGCAAACCAAATATAGGTTTCGAGTGCATCTCCACCACCTTGTCTGATGTCTTCAATGGTGTATACTTTAGCTAATATTAGGATTGATAACCCAAGAAAGGCAACAATAGCCAGATTGATATTCAAAACCGGGGAGAATATCCAAAGAAGTATCATGCCAAAGAATGTACTGCCCATGATCCATTCCTGCATACTCATAGGTCCCATTTCCAGTAATCCCTTCCTTGCCATTTCGGGAGCTTCAGGAGTGTATTTATTCTCGGGCGGAAACAGTTTGTATAATACGAACGGAATGGCAATAAGCGCTATAATACAAGGAACCGAAGCCACGAATACCCAATTTCCAAAATTCATATTTACACCAAATTCAGCAGCAATTCCGACCCCTACAGGATTGGCAGCCATGCCGGTTAACCATAAAGCCGAACTTATCGTTTGACCAGCTATGTACGTCATCATCAGATAAGTTCCCGTTCTTTTTCTCCCTTCAGGTGTGGGCAGGGATCCGGTGTCCAGGGCCAAAGCATGGGTTATAGGATACATAATTCCAGAGCGCGCCGTGTTGCTAGGAATAGTAGGCCCAAGGATGGTATCTGTAACTACAAGGCAATAGCCCAAATTTAAAGTTGACTTCCCAAACCGTCGAATGAGGAGAAATGCAATTCGTCTTCCCAATCCCGATTTAATAACCCCTTTTGCGACCAAAAAAGCGGCCAATATTAAGAGAATAAAACTTTCAGAAAAGCCTGAAAAAGCTTTTTCGGGTGGAAGGACCCTCAACATTACAACGGCTACCAAGGCTATAACAGATGCCGTAAAAATAGAAAGGGCCTCAAGTAAAACACCAATTATAGCTGTAATAAAGATGGCAAATAAATGCCAGGCATCGGGAGTAATATCCCAGGGAATAGGAAGATGCCAGATTACTATACCAAATACCAGGGTTATAACTCTTTTTATCCAAAGTGATTTCTCGTAGTTATGTGATTGTTCTTCCACTTCAGTTGAGATTATTTGGTTTGACTTAATTCCGCATTTTAATTAACCGGTTTATTATTTAATTCTAACTTTTAAGTCACCGAAATAAATATTTACTTTCTTGATCTTCTACTCAATATTTTTGTTACCGCTCATGTCCTTTTTTGAAGATTTCTTTATGACTTACAACAATATTGTGTATGATGTGTTCGGCTTAAAATCCGTTCCGCTGCGCCGGGGCGTAAGAGGATTTTCAGCTGGTCAAATCAGACACTAAATATAATAGATTTATATAAAGTTCTAATTCAAACATCAATGATAGACATAGTTTTGAAAAATTATTTTAACTTTTTACACTCATATATTCCTGAGGGTGTTTTATATTTTAAACCAGAAATCTCATTGTTTTCTACTATAAACTCGATTTCTAGGTCATCGAATTTTTCCACCTTAAATATGTCCTTTTTGTAGGGGATAAGTATATTGTCAGTAGTTCCTAAAATTGTTAGTTTATTGTCTTTCAATTTTATTTGAAATTCCGAGCCTGCAAATTCATATTTTCCAATGTATTGATTTAATACTTCAGGATTTACCAAAGACTCATCTGGTTTTTTATTGAATGTTACCTGGCCTTCATCAATAGAAACTACAGCTGTTGATATTTCGCCCTGTGGGTTTATGCTAAAATTGATACTCCATTTACCAAAATCTTCATCATCTGGCGTGTCAAATCGATTGTAATGATAATGTGTCAGCGGTAATATTGTATTTCTGAAATTGAAATAAAGGGAGTCCTTTTTGTAGTCGACAATAAAATCACCATAAGCCTTGTTGGTGAAAACGCCAGCATAATTCCTTATAGGATGTGTGGGTGATGTACCTTCAACGCGATCAAATCCAACTTGAGATCTAGCCATTTTAGACAATTCTTTTCCTTTAATATGATCAGCCAATCTCCGTCCATTCCAATCTGTTTGTTCCAATCCTAATAACCTTTCAACAAGGTTGTAACCGATAATAGTATTTCCCAGACTTGCACCTTGGTCGCCTATTGAGAAGGTAATAATCCCTATATCATCATACGGTAAAATTATTACTTGTGAGTGAAATCCAGGCATAGCTCCTCCGTGTTTTGTCAAGACATTACCTTTGTAAATCTCAATGTTTCTTGCCATGCCATAAGTAGAATTTAGGCGCTCTTTATACCCTTTTTCTTCGAGTTCTGTATTTCTAAAAGCAATGCCGGGTTTCATGGTTTCATCTATTATGGACTTAGGTATAACTTCTTTATTTTTATACTTACCTTCATTCATAAGAGCAATTACCCAATGTGAAAGATCATCAAGGTTCGTTATTATAGATCCTGCAGGTCCAACAGCAGCACCATCTTCTTTGAGAGGAATTTTATATAGTAGAGTTGTATCCCTTTTCTCATTATATGGAACTCCATAATCAAGCGATTTTTGCATTTCGGCAATTGAAAAAACAGTATTATTCATTTCAAGAGGAGATAAAATATTTTCTTTGACAAATTCCTCCCAAGTTTTCCCGGTTCTGAGCTCTATTGAATAGCCTACAGCTGTATACATGAGATTATTATAAATAAAGTCTTGACGTAAAGGAATCGATGGCTCGAGATATTTTATTCGATCAAAAAGTTCTTTACGTGAAAAATCAGATTGAAACCAAATCATATCATGCCTGGAAATTCCTGTCTTATGCCCCAACATATCTCTAAGGGTTACATGATTGTTTAAGAAATCACTATAAAACTCGAGTTCTGGAACAAATTCTTTAATTGGTTTATCCCATTTAAAAATTCCTGCTTCCACTAACATACCAGCGGCTACTGTTGTAAAAAGTTTCGTGTTTGAAGCTATTTGAAATAAAGTGTTTTTGGTTACAGGAAGTTTATTGCCATAATCTCTATATCCAAAACCTTTAACATATACAAGTTCGCCTTTATGAATGATTGCAACGCCTGCTCCTGGCTCGTTCCAGTCAGTTAAAATTTTTGACATATAATTATCAAAACCTGAAAGTGATTTTTCTATATTTAATTCCTGTGCAATTATATTTACTGATAGCAGTAAAAGAATTGAGATAATGATGTTTTTCATGATAATTTTGTTTTATTATTTTTCATAACGGTTCGAATGAGATTTGTGCGGTTTAAAATTCTCATAGATTTTCAGCTGGTCAAATCAGATATTAAATATAATAGATTTTTGAATGAGGTAGGTGGCAAGCATGAATTATTTACAATGTTAGCTTTTGTTATTTCCATTCGTGAATTTAATTTCAACCCCATTTTAAAATTCAACCTAGTCGAAATTCAGTTTGTACTAATAACAATTTATTGCGCTAAAGCCTTACCGAGTTCCTCTCCAAGGTTAAAATAATAACCAAAAGCCAGCATAACAAGTATTACAATAATTACAATATACCACCAGTTAAATTTTTTAGATTTAGTCATAATATCATCATATTTAAAATATGTGTCGTATTTGATTTAATTTGTTACATTTTCTATAAGTATTCAAGATTTAATTCCTTTCAAGTTGAGAAATTGTGTGTAAACTTGCTGAATAATCTGTTAAGCTCCGACTTAGTTAAAATTTCTGCATACCACTTTTCAATTCCGTTCTAAAGTGAATCAATTCAGTCTTCAATTCAGAGTACAGGGAGAAAAGTATCCTTTAAGGAAATAGTAATCGATTGCAATAATTAAAAGTACTACTATAATTTTAATCGTAAGTTTTAGTTTTTATTAATATTCTAGATTTTGAGCTGTAGTAAATCGTTTGTTGAATGTTTGTTATTTGTGTTCGTTGGAATTCAAGCAT
>CBDUPN010000085.1:0-7944 GCA_965369125.1 uncultured Aureibaculum sp.
TTACGTAAAATAACTTCAGGAGCCTTGATCTCTACTAGTCTTTTTAATCTATTATTCCGAATAATAACCCGACGATATAGATCATTCAGATCCGATGTTGCAAATCTACCTCCATCAAGAGGCACTAACGGACGTAATTCAGGTGGGATAACAGGGACCACTTTCATAATCATCCACTCAGGTTTGTTTTCCCTATTCAAGTTTGCTTCCCTAAAGGCTTCAACTACATTTAATCGTTTTAATGCCTCCATCTTACGTTGTTTAGACGTCTCGGTATTAGCACTATGTCTTAGATCATATGACAATTCATCCAAATCGATTCTGGCCAACAATTCGATCAAACACTCAGCTCCCATTTTAGCAATAAACTTATTGGGGTCGGAATCATCTAAATATTGATTTTCTTGTGGTATGGATTCTAAAATGTCTAAATATTCTTCTTCCGTTAAGAAATCCATTTTTTCCAATGGATCACCTTCGGCATTTTTTGCCAATCCCGGTTGAATTACTACATAACGTTCGTAGTATATGATCATATCTAACTTTTTTGAAGGTAGACCTAATAGGTAACCCATTTTGTTAGGTAATGATCTGAAATACCAGATATGTGCAACAGGAACGACTAAGTTTATATGGCCCACCCTATCTCTTCGTACTTTTTTCTCGGTAACTTCAACGCCACAACGGTCACAAATAATTCCTTTATAACGAATTCTTTTGTATTTGCCACAAGCACATTCATAATCCTTTATAGGGCCAAAAATACGCTCACAAAACAAACCATCTCTTTCAGGTTTATGTGTACGATAATTTATGGTTTCTGGTTTTAAAACTTCACCTCTAGATTGTTCTAGAATAGATTCTGGCGACGCCAAACCAATTGAAATTTTATTGAATTTTTTTACAGTGTATTTTTCTCTTTGTTTTGCCATGATGTCTTTATGCAATCAATTAAAATGTAAAAATGTATTGTAAAAGCTGTAAGCTTAAAACCTACAGCTTATTAATTATTCTTCTAATCTAACGTCTAAGCCAAGTCCTTTTAACTCGTGCATCAATACGTTAAATGATTCAGGTAACCCTGGCTCTGGCATTGGTTCTCCTTTTACGATCGACTCATATGTTTTAGCTCTACCTAAAACATCATCAGATTTTACTGTTAGGATCTCACGTAAAGTACTTGACGCACCATATGCTTCAAGTGCCCATACTTCCATCTCACCAAAACGCTGACCACCAAATTGTGCTTTACCACCCAATGGCTGTTGTGTAATTAATGAATATGGACCAATGGAACGAGCATGCATTTTATCCTCGATCATGTGACCTAATTTGATCATATAAATAACACCCACCGTAGCTGCCTGGTCAAATCTTTCACCTGTACCGCCATCATATAAGTAAGTATGACCAAATTCAGGTACTCCTGCTTGATTGGTTAATTCTGTAATTTGATCTATAGATGCACCATCAAAAATTGGTGATGCATATTTTTGACCTAATTTTTGTCCTGCCCAACCTAATACTGTTTCATAAATCTGACCTATATTCATACGAGAAGGCACACCTAATGGATTTAAAACAATATCTACCGGTGTTCCATCTTCTAAGAAAGGCATATCTTCCTGACGCACAATTCTAGCAACAATACCTTTATTTCCGTGGCGACCTGCCATTTTATCACCTACTTTAAGTTTACGTTTTTTAGCAACATATACTTTCGCAAGTTTTACAATTCCAGCTGGCAATTCATCACCCACCGTAATGGTAAATTTCTCTCTTCTTAATGAACCTTGTAAGTCATTTACCTTGATCTTATAGTTATGAATTAATTCATTCACCAATTTATTGAGGTGGCTATCAGTGGTCCAAGTACCTTTAGTTAAGTGCTCAAAATCATTTATGGCATTTAACATTTTTAAGGTAAATTTCTTTCCTTTTGGAAATATTTCTTCACTCAAGTCATTTAAAACTCCCTGAGAGGTCTTCCCATTAACCAGTGTAAATAGTTTCTCAATTAATTTATCTCTAAGACTATCAAATTTTACAGAAAAATCAGCTTCTAATCTACTGATATCTTCCTTATCCTGACTTCTTTTAGCCTTATCTTTAATAGTTCTTTGGAATAATTTTTTATCTATAACAACTCCATTTAAAGAAGGAGATGCCTTTAGAGATGCATCTTTTACATCACCGGCATTGTCACCGAAAATGGCGCGTAATAATTTCTCCTCTGGTGTTGGGTCTGATTCTCCTTTTGGAGTGATCTTTCCTATTAAGATATCGCCAGGTTTAATTTCTGCACCAATACGGATCATACCGTTTTCGTCAAGATCTTTTGTGGCTTCTTCACTTACGTTAGGAATATCATTGGTTAATTCTTCTGCTCCCAATTTCGTATCTCTAACATCTAATGAATATTCATCAATATGTATAGAAGTAAATAGGTCTTCACGAACTACTTTCTCAGAAATCACAATAGCATCTTCAAAATTATAACCCTTCCAAGGCATAAAGGCCACTTTCATATTCCTACCAAGTGCTAATTCACCCTTTTCTGTAGCATAACCTTCACAAAGTACCTGACCTTTTTTAACTTTATCTCCTTTCTTAACAATAGGATGTAAGTTAATTGAGGTTCCCTGATTCGTTTTTCTAAATTTTATTAACTCATAAGTCTTCGAATCTTCATCAAAACTTACCAATTTTTCTTCATCGGTTCTTTTATAATTGATGACGATCTTATCAGAATCAACATAAGTTACAACACCGGCTCCTTCTGCATTTATCAATATTCTAGAATCTGTTGCTACCCTGCGTTCGAGACCGGTACCTACAATAGGCGAATCTGGTCTCATCAATGGTACAGCCTGCCGCATCATATTCGATCCCATCAAAGCCCTGTTCGCATCATCATGCTCCAAGAAAGGAATTAAAGATGCCGAAATAGATGAAATCTGATTTGGAGAAACATCCATATAGTTAACCTCATCAGGCGTTACCAAAGGAAAATCTCCCTCAGCACGTGCCACAACTTTATCTAGTACGATTTTTCCCTTTTCATCTAAATCTAAGTTAGACTGGGCAATTTTCTTGCCTTCTTCCTCTTCAGCACTTAGATATAACGCTGCTTTATTAATATCGACTTTGCCTTCTGTAACTTCACGATAAGGTGTTTCGATAAAACCAAGATTATTCACTTTTGCGTAAACAGCAAGTGAAGATATCAATCCAATATTAGGACCTTCAGGAGTTTCTATAGGACATAAGCGACCATAATGAGTATAATGAACATCACGAACCTCAAATCCAGCCCTTTCACGTGAAAGACCACCTGGCCCTAAAGCTGATAATCTTCTTTTATGAGTAATCTCAGCCAATGGATTGGTTTGATCCATGAATTGTGATAATTGGTTGGTACCAAAAAATGAATTTATTACCGAAGACAGTGTCTTGGCATTGATTAAATCTATTGGTGTAAACACCTCATTATCACGTACATTCATACGCTCACGAATGGTTCGGGCCATACGAGACAGACCTACACCAAACTGACCAGCTAACTGCTCACCAACGGTTCGCACACGTCTATTAGACAAGTGATCGATATCATCAACCTCGGCTTTAGAATTAACTAATCTAATAAGGTTTTTGATGATGGTAATTATATCTAACTGTGTTAAGACAACTTTATCTATACCCACATCCAGATTTAATTTTTTATTCATTCTGTAACGTCCAACTTCTCCTAGGTTGTAACGTTGTTCTGAAAAGAATAATTTATGAATTATACCTTTAGCAGTTTCATAATCAGGCGGTTCTGCATTACGCAATTGTCGATAAATATGTTCAACAGCTTCCTTTTCTGAATTTGTAGGGTCTTTCTGCAGGGTGTTATGAATAATCGCATAATCACCCATCTGCGTATCTTCCTTATGTAACAAAATAGTTTTTGTATCTGCGTCAACTATTTCATCAATATGCTCTTTTTCAAGAATGGTATCCCTATCTAAAATGATTTCATTACGTTCAATAGAAACTACCTCTCCTGTATCTTCATCAACAAAATCTTCATGCCAAGTTTTTAAAACCCTGGCGGCTAGTTTTCTACCCAGCACTTTTTTTAATCCACTTTTTGATACTTTGATCTCATCAGCAAGGTCAAATATTTCAAGAATATCCTTATCCCTTTCAAAACCGATCGCTCTAAAGAGTGTGGTTACCGGTAACTTTTTCTTTCTATCAATATAAGCATACATTACTTGATTGATATCAGTTGCAAATTCGATCCAAGAACCTTTAAAAGGTATTACCCTTGCGGAATATAATTTAGTTCCATTCGCGTGGAATGACTGACCAAAAAATACGCCTGGAGATCTGTGCAATTGGGAAACTACAACTCTTTCAGCACCATTTATAACAAAGGTTCCGCTGTGAGTCATGTAAGGGATTGTACCTAGATAAACATCTTGAACAATTGTTTCAAAATCTTCATGTTCTGGATCTGTACAATATAGTTTTAATCTAGCTTTTAAAGGAACGCTATATGTTAAACCCCTTTCAATACATTCTTGAATACTATATCTTGGAGGATCAACAAAATAATCTATAAATTCTAGAATAAATTGATTTCTTGTGTCTGTAATTGGAAAATTATCAGAGAAAGTTTTAAATAAACCTTCATCACTTCTTTCATCTGCCTTTGTTTCTAACTGAAAAAAATCTTGAAATGATTTTACTTGAATATCTAAAAAATCAGGATAATCAGTAATCAATTTAGCAGTTGCAAAGTTTACTCTTTCGGTACTATTTATTGTTGACAATGGAGAAATTTTTTAATTAAAAACCTTTTGAATTTGTAAGAACGAATTTTAATGCAAAATGGTTTAGGTCAATTTGAACTATTGTTCAAAGACCTAAACCTTAATTGTTTATGCTTTGTAAAGCTTACTTAAGCTCAACTTCAGCTCCAGCTTCTTCTAAAGATTTTTTAAGACCTTCAGCTTCGTCTTTAGATACTCCTTCTTTTATTGGACTAGGAGCGTTATCAACTAATTCTTTAGCCTCTTTAAGACCTAAGCCAGTTAATTCTTTTACTAATTTTACTACTGCTAATTTTGAACCACCTGCAGCTGTAAGAATTACATCAAATTCTGATTTTTCTTCTGCTGCGGCATCTCCTCCACCAGCGGCTGGACCAGCAACAGCAACAGCTGCTGCAGCAGGTTCGATACCATATTCATTTTTTAAAATATCGGCTAATTCGTTAACTTCCTTAACTGTAAGGTTAACCAATTTTTCTGCGAAATCTTTTAATTCTGCCATTTTTGTTTGTTTTAATTTTGTTTATTATAGTTTATAAGTGCGCTTAATTTATTTTTCTGATAAAGTCGTTAAAATTCCTGATAACTTATTACCACCAGATTGTAATGCTGAAATTACATTCTTAGCTGGCGATTGTAATAATGTTATAATGTCTCCGATAAGTTCTTCCTTAGACTTAATATTTACTAAGGCATCTAATTGGTCATCACCAACATAGATAGCTTCTTCGATATAAGCTCCTTTTAAAAGAGGCTTATCAGATTTCTTACGGAATTCTTTAATAACTTTAGCCGGAGCACTGCTTGTTTCAGAAATCATTAAAGATGTATTACCTTTAAGAATTCCAGCTAGTTCCCCAAAATCTTTATCAGACTTTTCCATTGCTTTAAAAAGCAATGTGTTTTTAACAACTGCCAATCTTACGTTTGCTTTAAAACAAGCTCTGCGTAATTTTGATGTATTCGAAGCATCTAATCCTGATATATCAGCTAGGTATATTGTACTATTCTCTGCTAATTGGCTTGTTAAATCGTCTATTACTTGTGATTTTTGTTCTTTAGTCATAATTTCTAAACTGTTTAACTTGCTTATACTACAGATTTTGCATCAATTAATACACTAGGACTCATAGTACTAGACATATAAATGCTTTTAATATATACACCCTTTGATGTTGCAGGTTTTAACTTAATGATCGTATGAAGTAATTCATTAGCGTTACCAGCAATCTTTTCAGCATCAAATGAGGATTTACCTATTGAGGCATGAATGATCCCAGTTTTATCAACTTTAAAATCAATTTTACCACCTTTTACATCTGCAACTGCTTTACCGACATCCATTGTTACCGTACCGGTTTTTGGGTTAGGCATTAAGCCTCTTGGTCCTAAAATTCTACCTAAAGGTCCTAATTTACCCATAACACTTGGCATGGTTACAATAACGTCAACGTCTGTCCATCCTCCTTTTATTTTTTGGAGGTATTCATCTAATCCAACAAAGTCGGCACCTGCTTCTTGAGCCTCTGCCTCTTTGTCTGGAGTTACCAATGCTAAAACTTTAACATCCTTACCTGTTCCGTGTGGTAATGTTACAACACCACGAACCATTTGATTTGCTTTTCTTGGATCAACTCCCAGTCTTACAGCAACATCAACAGATGCGTCAAACTTTACTTTTGTCATCTCCTTTATTAATGCTGAAGCTTCTTTCAAGGTATAGGCCTTATTTGCCTCTACCAATCCTTTCGTCACTTTTTGCATTTTCGTTAATTTTGCCATTTTCTATAAATTATAAAGTTTAAACAGGAGCATTTCCTTTTACTTTTAATCCCATTGACCTGGCAGTACCAGCAACCATTTTCATTGCCGATTCTACTTTGAATGCATTTAAATCAACCATTTTATCTTCTGCAATTACTCTGATCTGATCCCAAGTTACTGTAGCAACTTTCTTTCTATTAGGTTCACCAGAGCCTTTTTTAATCTTTGCAGCCTCTAATAATTGAACAGCAGCTGGAGGAGTTTTTACAACAAAATCAAATGACTTGTCTTTAAATACCGTGATTGCAACAGGTAATATTTTACCCATTTTGTCTTGAGTTCTCGCATTAAATTGCTTACAGAACTCCATAATATTTACTCCGGCAGCACCTAAAGCAGGTCCAACAGGTGGTGAAGGATTTGCTGCACCTCCACGAACTTGTAATTTTACAACCTTACTAACTTCTTTTGCCATTTCTTAAACTTTGATTTAAATAATATATAAATTGGAAGCCTATATATTACCTTATAATATGTAACACTTATGATATTTTTTCAACTTGCATATAGCTTAATTCTAAAGGTGTTTTTCGACCAAAGATCTTAACCATAACTTCAAGTTTACGCTTTTCTTCATTTATTTTTTCGATAGTACCATCAAATCCATTGAAGGGCCCATCTATAACTTTTACTGTTTCTCCAGGAACATAAGGAATCGCTACGTTTTCGTTTTGAACAGCCAACTCATCTACTTTCCCCAACATTCTATTCACTTCCGATTTCCTTAACGGTACCGGATCACCACCTTTTGTTTCACCCAAGAAACCAATTACTCCTGTTACAGATTTTATAACATGTGGCAGCTCACCTACCAAATTGGCCTCTATCATAATATAACCAGGAAAATAAACCTTTTCTTTATTGATTTTTTTACCGTTACGTATCTGTATAACTTTTTCTGTCGGTACCAATACTTGATCAACATAATCAGAAAGTCCTAAACGAGCAACTTCATTCTCAATATAGGTTTTAACTTTATTCTCTTGACCACCTATAGCTCTAACCACATACCATTTCTTTACAGAATCAGCCATATTTATTTAATTAAAATAGATTAAAATATTGCTCTAAACCTAATTGAAAAACTTTATCAACCAAAAAAACTGCTAAGGCAAAAAGTACACTAAAAATAGCTACAACAACCGTTGATTTTTGCGCTTCTTGTAATGATATCCAAGAAACTTTGGTATTAAGTTCTTTAAAGGAATCTTTTATATAATTAACAATTTCCATTATATTTTGTTTTTGCACGGGTGGAGAGGCTTCCTTCGACTTCGCTCAGGATAAACTTCTCGCC
>CBDUPN010000086.1:0-7879 GCA_965369125.1 uncultured Aureibaculum sp.
CTCTTTGTATTCTTCACTCAGATCAACAACCTGGAACGGAATTCCCAATTTTTCTGCGACAAGCATAGCATCATTGCTGTCTTCAAGCCAAGGACATTCATTAGAAATGGTAACCGAATCATCGTGCCAGTTCTTCATGAACAAACCTATCACATCATATCCTTGCTCTTTCAGCAAATATGCTGCTACACTGGAATCTACCCCGCCTGAAAGCCCTACAACAACCCTTTTCATTTTTTATTTAAATTGAACTGCAAAGATATAAATACCTCGTAACTTAATTGCAAACAAAGTATTAGTTAAAATTTAAATTAATTAATATTGTAATGTCAAACCCACGTTATGAAAAAACTTCTCGACCGAATCGCCGGATTGGAAAAAATTTCTGCCGAGTTAGAACCTGATCAGATCAAACGTAAAAAATTCAATGATGAGATCAATACCTTTGCTGAAGAATTCATAAAATCATTGGTCATTAGGCCTGCCTATACCAAAGGTACTGCCAACAATGAAAAATTATCGATCAAGCAGAAAAAACAATCTCTTAGCAACTTGTTAGAAATTTACACTGAAGAAGTGGTAGAAAGAGGAATCGTTGCTTCTTCAGGTGGTCACCTGGGCTATATTCCCGGAGGTGGAATTTTTACTGCTGCCCTGGCAGATTATATTGTAGATATTACCAATGAATATGCCGGTATTCATTTCGGTTCACCAGGCGCTGTTACCATGGAAAATGAACTGATAAACTGGATGAAAAGTATTTTCGGTTTTCCTGCAGATGCTATAGGTAATTTAGCATCAGGCGGGTCTATAGCCAACCTTATAGCTTTAACAGCTGCGAGGGATAAACATCAAATAAAAAATGAAAAAATACAAAAGAGTGTTATTTACTTAAGTCCTCAAGTGCACCATTGTATACACAAGGCCTTACGAATAATAGGCTTAGGAGATGTTATTGTACGAAAAGTAGAACTGGATGAATTTCATAGAATTAATACGGAAAAATTAGATCATCTGATTAAAACAGATTTCAATTCTGGGCTTAATCCTTTTTTGGTAATAGCATCGGCGGGAACAACCGACACGGGTGCTATTGATCCACTTGACAAAATAGCGACGATAAGTAAAAAGTATGATCTTTGGTTTCATATAGATGGCGCATACGGTGGGTTCTTTATTTTGGTTGATGAGAAAAAAGAATTATTTAAAGGAATAGAAAAAGCCGATTCTTTGGTTATAGATCCCCATAAAAGCTTGTTTCTGCCTTATGGATTAGGCGCAGTACTCATCAAGGATAAAAAATCCGTTTACCAATCGCATCATTATCTTGCTAACTATATGCAAGATGCCTACAACGACGAAATTGTAAATCCGGCTGACGTATCCCCTGAGCTAACAAAACATTTTCGGGGTTTTAGAATGTGGTTACCCCTTCAACTTCATGGCATTGAACCATTTAAAGCTTGCCTTGAAGAAAAATTATTACTTACCGAATATTTTAGGATTAAGCTAAAGGACTTAGGATTTAATCTCGGACCAACACCAGATCTATCAGTTAGTTATTTTTGGTATCCTACTTCAAAAGTTATAGATACAAATGTGTTTAACAATAAGCTTAATATGATTATACAAAATAATGGTAAAATATTTTTAAGCTCTACTGTTATAAATGATTTATTTGTAATAAGAATTGCTTTACTTTCCTTCAGAACAAAAAAGGACACAATCGACAATGCTATTGATACCATTGCTGACTCCTTAGTAAAAACAAAGGCTCATTTTAAATTGCCTTTATAGAATCTTTAACGTTTTCACCATTTTTTTCTAAATGAAATGTTAAAAAAGTATGTTGTTTAAACATTTTTATCAAATATTCAACATTAAGCTTGTTTTTGTTTAATCTTTTTATATATTTGCTAAACAAAATAACAAATAAATTTTATAATCATGAAAAAAATGTCAGCTTTAAAAACAATTTTCCTACTGTTTCTTACAGTAGTATTGACCTACTCGTGTAATAACGATGACGATGATGTCATAATCATTGAAGACCCACTAAATATTGTAGAAACAGCCATTGCAACTTCAGACCTCAGCAGCTTAGTGGCTGCAGTGCAAGCTGCCGATGGTGATCTCGTTAGTGTGTTGAGCGGAAGTGGCCCATATACAGTACTTGCTCCGACCAATGCAGCCTTCCAATCATTTTTAACCGATAAAGGATTTGCAAGTCTGGGAGATGTTCCAACGGATGTCTTGGCTCAAATTTTATTAAATCATGTCATTGCAGGTAAAGTAATGTCGACTGATCTTACCGCTGCCGGTGCGGGATATACCAAAACAGTAGCTACCGGTGCCGGAGGACAGCATATCGATCTTTATTTCAATACCTCAAGTGGCGTAAAGTTCAATAATGTTGCTACTGTAACAGCTGCTGATGTCGAAGCCTCAAATGGGGTAGTACATGTTATTGACGCAGTGATTGACCTACCAACCATTGTAACGCATGCCGTAGCTAATCCTGACCTTTCAAGTCTTGTTGGAGCATTGACTTCAGGTGGCAATACAACTTTCACAGATCTATTATCCACACCCGGTGATTTCACAGTATTTGCTCCAGATAATGCCGCATTTACAGCATTTACAAATCCTGATGGCAATGAATTATCTGATATCTTATCTAACCATGTTATCGCAGGGGCAACAGCTTTATCATCAGGCTTAGCGAACGGTTATGCGAATACAGCGGCCACATTTAATGGTACAGACAACAATTTAAGTTTATATATAAATGTCGATAATGGGGTTAAATTAAATGGAACTTCAGAGGTTGTTAAAGCAGATATTATTGCAACTAATGGTGTTATCCACGTTGTCAACGCCGTTATAGATTTACCTACCATAGTAGATTTTGCCTTGGCAGACCCAACATTTGAAACGCTGGTAGCGGCTTTGACAAGAAGTGATTTGACTTTTGATTATGTTACAACACTTTCTACGCCAGTCGGTACTTCACCAGCACCATTTACTGTATTTGCACCAACGAACACAGCGTTTGGAGATTTATTGGCAGAACTAAATGTCGGTTCTTTAGCTGACATTGATGAGCCTACATTGAAAGCAACGCTAGATCACCATGCTGTGGCTGGTGCAAACGTTAGATCAACAAGTTTAATGGATAACATGACAGTTTCTACACTTGGCGGAGATATCACAGCCAATGTTACTGGAGGTGCTACTTTAACAGATAAGAATGATAGAGTAAGTAATATTATTGCAGTGAATGTTCAAGCAGCTAATGGAGTTATTCATGCGATAGATAAAGTGATATTACCTCCATTAGAATAATAAAAGATTACATGTCTAGTATTTGGGTTAATTAGTTTGAAAAAGCTTTCTATAAATTATAGAAAGCTTTTTTATTGCCCTTTATTGCGTTCTTTCTTTAAATTTGGTTGTTCTGTGCTTACCAGTTCACCATCCACATAATTTTCCCAGACACCTACACGTACATCATCTTTAAATTGACCTTTCGTTGTTATTTCACCAGTTTTTCTATTATAGTATACTGCCTTCCCGTTCAATTTTCCGCCTTTATAACTAAAATGCTGATATAGATGTCCTTTGATCGAATATTTTCTATAAGTACTATCTAACAAACCATCTATATAATATCCAATTTCTGTCGGCTTACCGCTATTATAAAATGTTTTATAATCACCATGCAATTTCCCGTTATTATAATTTTCTTCAGCCATAATCGTTTTACCATCTTCATGAAAATATAACCATTTCCCTACTCTGTTTTTACCATTCATCTTTCCCTTACTTTCTAAAGTGCCATTTTCTGTAAAAAAACTAACCTCTGCAATGGAATTATCTTGATTAAATTCCTTGATCATTATAGGATGATCTGAACTGGCTGCAGAATAATACTTAAAAGTGCCTACTTCCTTACCATGAATGAATTTTCCCTGGTAACGTATGCGGTCATTATTATAGAATTTTTTCCAAATTCCATGGCGATTACCATCTTTATCTAATTGATTTATTGCGTTTTGAGCGTTTGAGTAATATGAACTCATCAGTACAATAAATAATAACAGAAATATCGATTTAAACTTTTTCATGATGTTTATAACTCATTTAAATAATTTTTGTTGTTCAAATTGTATTCCAAAAATGTTTCACAATATAAAAACGATAAAAATTTCAAGAAATTATAAAATCGGTATTCATTTAGCAGGTAGTTAGAAATGAAAAATCTTAGCATTTCATATAATATTTTAACAAAAATTCAGTTAAGATACATCCAGAGTTCGCAATACTAACTAACCCAACGAACTCTGAAAAATAAAAATGAACGCAGTTAAGAGCATCACTAAATATTCTTTAATCAAAGAATTGAATAGTCTTAAAAATGCAAGCAAGGATAACAAATCCAAAGTATCGAAACTTGTATTAAAAGATCAGGCACTTTTTCAATCACTCATTGAAATTGTTTTTGACTATGACAATGATCTTTCCGTAAAGGCATCAGGTATCTTAGAACTGGTTTGTGAAGATCGGCTAGATTGGATAGCTTTTAGTCTACCTTACTTTACTGAGAATTTGCACAAACTTAAAGACGACAGTGCCGTAAGGTCTGCCGCAAAAATTTGTAATCTCATAGCTCAGAACTACAATTCCAAATTCGATTCACCCATTAAGTTAATCATAACAGAAGAACAAGTCGCACAGATCATCGAAACTTGTTTTGACTGGCTGCTAAGTGATTATAAAGTGGCTACCAAAGCCCATGCCATGGAAGCATTGTATTATATAGGAAAAACAACCGGTTGGATTCATTATGAATTGAAAATGATCATTGAAAAAAACCTACCAGTCGAAAGTCCGGGTTATGTAGCAAGGGCTAAGAAAGTCTTAGAATCTATTTCTAAAAATACCGCTGCTTAGAAAACTCTTTTATTCCTTTTCAATTCATTGTAATTCATTTATTTTTACAGTCTCAATTAAAAATGAATGAATTTATCCAGTTTAAATGCTATTTCTCCCATCGATGGTCGTTATAGAAGCAAAACACGACAATTAGCACCTTTTTTTTCTGAAGAGGCGCTTATTAAGTATCGTGTAAGGGTTGAAATAGAATATTTTATTGCACTTTGTGAAATTCCTCTGCCTCAACTTTCTGATTTAAATAAAGTCCAATTCAAAACCTTACGACAGATTTATGTCAATTTTTCTACGGAGGACGCACAAAGAATTAAAGAAATTGAACAAGTAACCAATCATGATGTAAAAGCCGTTGAGTATTTTATAAAAGAAAAATTTGATGATCTGGGACTTTCAAAATATAAGGAATTTATTCATTTTGGCCTGACCTCTCAGGATATTAACAATACCGCAATTCCGCTTTCTCTCCATGATGCATTTGATAATGTTTATTATCCGGAAATTTCGCGTTTGCTTGAAAAACTGAGATCATTAGTAACTGAATGGGATAATATCCCTATGCTAGCAAGAACTCATGGACAGCCAGCATCACCAACTCGGTTGGGGAAGGAAGTACAGGTATTTGTTGAACGAATTGAGCAACAAATTCATCAATTGCAACAAATTCCCTATGCTGCTAAATTTGGAGGAGCAACCGGTAATCTAAACGCGCATAAAGTAGCTTATCCTAACATTGACTGGAAAAAGTTTGCCAAAGATTTTGTAGAAAAAATATTAGGGCTGCATCATTCTTTTCCAACTACACAAATAGAACATTATGACCATTTAGCGGGTATTTTTGATAATCTAAAACGGATTAATAATATTTTGATCGACCTGGATAGGGATTTTTGGACCTATATTTCTATGAATTATTTCAAACAGAAGATCAAAAAAGGAGAGGTTGGATCTTCTGCAATGCCACATAAGGTCAACCCTATAGATTTCGAAAATTCTGAAGGAAATCTAGGATTGGCTAATGCAATTTTTGAACATCTTTCAGCTAAATTACCCATTTCAAGATTACAGCGAGACTTAACAGACTCAACTGTATTGCGCAATATTGGAGTTCCCATAGCACACACTATAATTGGTTTTTCTTCGACCTTAAAAGGATTGGATAAATTATTGTTAAATGAAGAAAAATTCAGACAAGATCTTGAAGATAACTGGGCAGTTGTTGCGGAAGCAATTCAAACTATTTTGAGAAGAGAAAATTATCCTGATCCTTATGAAGCATTAAAAGGCTTAACAAGAACCAACAATGTTATCAATCAAAATACCATCGCCAAATTTATCGATAGTTTGGCTGTTTCTGATCAAATAAAAACTGAACTAAAAGCTATCACACCCAGTAACTATACAGGTATATAATGAAAATTTTTGCGTTCATCGGGCTATTGTTTCTTTTTATCTCCTGTAAGGAAGAAAATCTTGATATCAATAAGTTTAAGACGGGTAAATTTAAAACTTTTTTAGATGATTCTGATGCTACTTCCATGGCTATCAGAAACGATTCAATTCAGATTGAAACGTACAATGCAACTAAAGATACGTTCGCTATTGTATGGAATTCTAACTTTGAATATGAATTAACAAAATTACATCCCAAAAGCGAACTTGACAGTACGCCATTTATTGTAAAGATCACAGGCTTTAAAAGCGACTCTTACACTTTTAAGGCGAATTATAAAGGTTCAAATTTTAAACAAAAAGGCAAAGCGATAAAACTTAAAGATTAAATAATGGAAATTTTCTTGCATGCAGATACGTGGGTTGCCTTATTAACCCTAACTTTTTTAGAAATTATTCTGGGTATAGATAATATCATTTTTATATCCATTACTGCCGGTAAGTTACCCGTAAAATCACAAAAGAAAGCAACCAACATCGGACTATTATTAGCCATGGTTTTCAGGATCATTCTTTTATTGGGAGTAACTTATCTCATAGCCATGAAGAATCCTTTTTTTAGCTTTGATTTTACTTGGTTAAAGGCGGATATTACTGGTCAAAGTTTGATCCTATTTGCAGGTGGTATTTTCTTACTATACAAAAGCACCCATGAAATTCATCAAAAGGTTGAAGGAGTTGATCATACCATCTCCAAACAAAAGGCAGTGGCAACGTCATTCTTAAAAGTTATTATTCAAATCGTTCTGATCGATCTGGTATTTTCTTTTGATTCCGTATTAACAGCTGTCGGAATGACCAATGGTATTGTTGGAGCTTTACCTATTATGATCATCGCAGTGGTAGTTTCAATCGTGATCATGATGATCTTTGCTACCCCGGTGAGTAATTTTGTAAATAAATATCCAACCATACAAATGTTAGCCCTGTCCTTTTTAATACTCATAGGTTTTATGCTGGTCACAGAAGGTGCACACTTGTCTAATGCAGTGGTTTTTAACCAACATGTTGGGGCCATTCCTAAAGGTTATTTGTATTTTGCCATTGCATTTTCTTTAGGTGTTGAGGCCTTAAATATTCGCGTTCGTAAAAATAAATCAGGTAAAAGAATTAAGTAACTTTGTATTAATGAAAAATAAGATTTTACATAATACTGTTGCCATTTTCTTAGCCTTTATTGTTGTCCTCCCATTTGCTATTCAAACTTTTCATGGACTGCAACATCACGAACACAAAATTTGTACAGCTAAAGATGTAAAACACTTTCATGATCAAGATGCTGATTGTAGTATTTATCACTTGAGAATTGAACAAAGTTCAATGGATTTAGTAATAAATTACGATCTAGAAATAAATCCAGTCATTAATCTCAATCCTACTTTTTATTTCTTTAAAAAATATCAAAATCAATATAAATATAAGTCTTCGAGAGCACCACCAGGTTTTATTGTTTAAGAAATCGTTCTTTAATTAATAA
>CBDUPN010000087.1:0-7824 GCA_965369125.1 uncultured Aureibaculum sp.
AGTGCGGATTTTTTTGTTTTTTGAGGACAGAAAGTTCACTTTCAATCCCGAGAAGAACAAAAAAATGCAACACCACTATGGGTGGTGCGATTTTGTATTTGCAGTAGTGCGATACAATTGGGACGACCGTAGATACTCCCATCTTCTCCACATAAACCCTTGTAAATAATTAATTTACAAGGGTTTATTTATTTAGTTGACAACATGGTTGACAATAATAGATTTAATGTATCACATTTTCATTGTTTTCATAAGGTTGAAACAAATCAGGTATTTATAAATTAAGGTTAAAACTTACAAACCCTTCCTTGTCAACGGTTTTATCTGAGAATACTAATCTATGGAACTTATCACATTCATTTGAGGCTTTTTTTCGCATGATTTTACATACCATATTAAGTCTATCAATAGGAGTTAAATCTTCGAGTAACTCAGGGATTTTTTCTATTTCCTGTTTCATTATTTCTTTTAATTATAATCTTAAATCACTAGTTATTATGGATTCTTTTTTCATGATAAATAAATTTTAATTTTTAATATGATTAATATCAAATAACATTATTTTTACATTTAAATAAAGACTTCGAAATTGAAAAAATTATTACTTATTGGAATTTTTTTATTGGTCGTTGGGGTTATACTAAAAAAGTCAACCCACATGGATATACTTGGATTAATACTAATTATAACGGGTGTTACCTTTAAGGCTATCTACATTCTAGCAAAAGTAAAAAGCGGTGAATATAAACCTGGGAAAGAATTGGTTTTTTTAGTTGCAGGGTTATTATTCTTTTTTACGGGTATGTACCTTCAAAAAATAAATCAATCTTTAATTGCCCCAATCTATTTTATTTTTTTTGGTTTAACTCTGAAAGTAATTTTTATCATAAGATTTATAAAAATTGTTCGACCCTAAAAAAAGTGAAACAATGCTCCTAACCCAAAAGTGAATCCTGACAGTTTTAAAATTTTAATTAAAGTTTATTAACCCTTCGAACACACGTATTGTTTTACACAGAGTAACAGTAAAATAATAAAAGCTTATAATTAATATGAAAAAGGAAACAAGAGCGCAAAGAGGATTCGACTCCCATCTTTTCACATTAAGTTAAAAATCCGCACTTTGGTGCGGATTTTTTTATTCCAGAAGAAATCAGAAACTTTATTTCGTTTAGAAATTATCATAAAAACGATCTTTTTTTACATGTCGAGATGTATATTTATCATATAATTCAAAAATTATATAAAACGACTAGTATATTTTACAGATTCTGGTTAAATAGATGTGTATTGAAAAGAATAGTATGAATTATAGCGAAGTTCTAATAACAACTAAACAAGCTGAAGATATACTCTTCACGCTTTTTAATATAAAAGGAAAAGCTTCGAAGCTTCCGGGAGAAATTGATTTTAATTTCAAAATTAAAAGTGATAGGGGAGACGAATATCTTTTAAAAATTTCACGCCCTGAGGAAGATGAAAACTACCTTGATTTTCAACAAAAATTATTACAACACCTTGAAGAAAATAAACTTGGCCTAATTATAGCAAAAGTTGTAAAAGGCAAAAACGATCTGGGGTCCTCAGTTTTTAAAGACCAATTTGGCAAACAGCGCAAGGTTCGATTATTAACTTGGATATCAGGAAGGGTATGGAGTAATGTAAACCCCCAATTGGATGATTTACGTTTTAGTTTAGGCGAGCAATGTGGATTATTGACGAAGGCGTTACAAGGGTTTGACCACCATAAAGCACATCGAAATTTAGAATGGGATATTGCACAATCGCTTTGGACCAAAAAACATATTCATTTATTTAGGGATGAAGAAAAAGAAATGCTGTCATCCTTTCAGCGCAACTTCGAATTAGGTCAGAAATCATATTCGAAACTTCGAAAAAGTGTTGTGCATAATGATGCCAACGACAATAATATCATTGTCTCTAAAGATCTTATAGATCCTAAGGTAAAAGCTATTATTGATTATGGAGACGCTGTGTTTACGCACATAATAAACGATGTCGCCATAGCGTGTGCCTATGCTATTATGGGTCACGAAGATCCATTAGAGGCAGCATTACCAATTATAAAAGGTTATCATTTTTCATTTCCCTTAAAAGAAGAAGAACTAATTCATTTGTACAATGCGATTGCCATGCGGTTGGTAATTTCATTAACCAAATCTGCCATTAATAAAAGCATAGAACCGCACAATAAGTATTTATTAATTAGTGAAAAACCGGCCTGGAAGGTGCTTAAAAAATGGTATGCCATTAACCCCGAATTTGCCTGTTATAGTTTTAGAAAAGCTTGTGGATTAACAGCACATCCGAATGAAGAAAAGTTTAAAAGTTGGTCACTGAAAAATAATGTTAGCTTCAATGAATTATTCCCCACAATAAAAAAGAATAAAATAGAATATTTAGACCTAAGTGTTTCAAGTAAATGGATAGGCCATGAAAAAGATTTTAATGATTTGGATCTTTTTCAATTTAAGCTCAACAAACTTCAAGCTCAATATCAAGATAAAATAATCGCAGGTGGTTATCTAGAACCACGCCCTTTATACACATCAACTGCATATGATAGGATAGGAAATAATGGAAGGGAAAGCAGAACCATACATTTGGGGATTGATTTTTGGTTACCGGCTTTCACACCGATACATGCTTTATTTGATGGAGAAATCGTTACTGCAGTGAATGATGAAGGAGACAAGGAATATGGTGGATTGGTTATAATAAAGCACTCTACCGATACATTCAATTTTTATACTTTATACGGTCATTTAACAGTTGAAAGTGCATTAAAAAATAAAATCGGTGATAAAATTAAAAAAGGAGATTGCATCGCAGTTTTGGGAAACTATCCCGAAAACGGTAATTGGGCTCCACATTTACATTTTCAGTTGATGCTTTCAATGCTAGATTACCAAAATGACTTTCCCGGAGTTACCTATCTAAATCAAATCGAAATTTGGAGAAGTATTTGTCCAGATCCTAATTTGTTATTCAAGAATGAAACATTAAGTGCTATAAAATTAAGTACAAATAATGAACTTATTGATTTCAGAAAAAAACATCTAGGTAAAAGTTTAAGTTTACAATACAAGTTACCTATAAGAATGGTTCGTGGTGCTGGTCAATATTTGTTAGATCAGTTTGGTAAAAAATATTTAGATACGGTGAACAATGTAGCACATGTTGGTCACGAAAATTATGAAGTTGTTCAAGCAGGGCAAGAACAGATGGCTTTATTAAACACAAATTCTCGCTACTTGCATGAAAACATCAACCAACTTGCCAGTGAGTTGCTTAAAAATTTGCCCCCTGAATTATGTGTTTTCCATTTTGTAAACTCTGGAAGTGAAGCCAACGAATTGGCTATTAGAATGGTTAAAGCAGTAACAGGCGAACGTGATATTATTGCTTCGGAAGTTGGCTATCATGGTAATAGTAATATCTGTGTTGATATTAGCTCCTATAAATTCGATGGAAAAGGCGGTACAGGCGCTCCTGAACATACTCATATTATACCTTTACCGGATGTATTCAGGGGGAAATATAGAGGGAATAACGCAAGTGATTTATACGCGGAAGAGGTTAAGAAACAGTTAGATGAAATTAAGGCTAAAGGCAGAAATATTGGTGGTTTTATCATTGAGCCGATCATCAGTTGTGGTGGGCAAATAGAATTACCTGACGGGTTTTTAGCAAAAGCCTATAAATATATAAAAGAAGCCGGTGGCTTATGTATTTCTGATGAGGTACAAACCGGTTGTGGTAGAATGGGCAAAACATTTTGGGGCTTTCAGTTATATGGTGTGGTTCCAGATATTGTTACTATTGGTAAACCTTTAGGAAACGGACATCCTTTGGCTGCCGTTGCCTGTACCCAAGAAGTTGCTGATAAATTTGCCAACGGAATGGAATATTTCAACACTTTTGGAGGTAACCCGGTTTCTTGTGCGATTGGCACCGAAGTGTTAAAGATTGTTAAGCGGGATAAATTACAAGAAAACGCTCTTAAGATCGGTGAATTCTTAAAGGATGAATTGAGAAAATTGGCCCTTGAATTCCCTATTCTTGGCGATGTGCGAGGCCAGGGCTTGTTTCTGGGAATAGAACTGGTCGACCTCAAATTGAATCCGCTTTCAGAACAAGCAGATTATTTGGTGAACAGGATGAAAGATTACGGGATATTAATGAGTACAGATGGTGCCGACCATAATGTGTTGAAAATTAAACCTCCAATGGTTTTCAACAAAGAAAATGCCAATGAATTGATCTTTTATTTAAGAAAAATATTAGCAGAAGATTTTATGAAGTTTTCTTCGTGCTAGGCCGGAAATGAATTCAACATGATAATAGGTATTTTTTTCTTAATGGATTACAATCTCATTTTTTCATTACACATAAGTACCATATCTTTAATAAAAAATTAAAAGATGAAAACACTAAAAAATAAGGTAGCATATATTACCGGTGGCACCAAGGGAATTGGATATGGTGTGGCACAATCATTATTAGAAGCAGGGTTTAGAGTAGCCGTTAGCGGTCGAAATTTGCAAACGGCAAAAAAAGCTGCTGCAAAATTAGGTAAGGATGACCGAGTATTTGGAATTGCATCAGATGTAAGCAATTTAGATGATGAAAAAAAAGCTATAAAAAAGATAATCGATAAATGGGGCCAATTAGATATTGTGCTGGCCAATGCAGGCGTTGGTCATTTTGCGCCCATTGACGAGCTTTCTCAGAAAGATTGGCTCAGTATGATTGACACCAATCTTACAGGAGCGTTTTATACCTTAAAAGCGTCGGTAGAAGCTTTGAAAAAGTCACAAGGTTATTATATTACCCTGGCCAGTTTAGCAGGCACGAACTTTTTTGCTCAAGGAGCAGGGTACAATGCCTCAAAATTCGGATTGGTTGGATTTACACAAGCAGCCATGCTCGATCTAAGACCACATGGGATAAAAGTTTCAACCATTATGCCCGGATCTGTTTCAACACATTTTAATGATAATAAACCAAATGAAAAAGATGCCTGGAAAATTCAGCCTGAAGATATTGGTAAACTTGTCTTAGACCTATTAACCATGCACCCTCGAACATTACCAAGTAAAATTGAGGTAAGGCCTTCAAGACCAGATTTGAAATAGGCTTTTGCGATAGAAGTCTTATTCTGTATCTGAAGAAATTTTTGTGTAGTTTTCTGAAGTATTTTTAACCATATGATCAACTCTATGATTCCTTAGGTCGGTTTTGATAGATATCCCAATCTGTAATCTATCAAAAGCAACACTATTAAAATGGTTTTTTAAATATCCCAATTGTACTTTACTATTGGGAGTAACTTTTATTCCAAGCGCTGCAAAAAGTCTATTTTGGCTAAAAATATCATCTTGAAGGTTCAGAAATATCTCTTCATAAACACTTAAGGAGAAAATATTTGTCAAAGGCAGTGAAACTTGTAATCGATATCGCGTTCTATGTTGTGTATCTGTATTGTTTCCAGAATTTAAAAATCGGTGTTCTAACCTATAGCGATGCTCAAGTTGTAATTTCCAGAATGTATTCTTTAAACTGATCTGTTCGAACAGGCGATTTTCCTTTGAATAGATCTCCTCAGGTAATTCTTCAAAGGTACTGTCAGTATTTAGAAACCCATAACCTACAGCTGCGGTAATATTTTGGTTAATATCATAGTTTAATCCCGAGAGCAATAGTAGTTGGTTAAAATTATGGGTGGCTTCATATTCCCTAATCTGAGATCCGGTGTTGATACTAAATTTATCAGAAATTCTGTGGTTACCGGAAAACATATACCAGGCTCCCAACTTATTTTCGCCATTATTTTGAGAGAAAACATTGAGAGCAAATAAAAGCGTGATAAAGAAAGAAATTGTATGAATTTTCATATCATTTAAAAACAAAATATTACGAGACGATTGAAAAACCATCTAATATTTTCTTGTCAATTCTTGTGGTTACTATCTTGGATTTTAAAAGGGACTTTTTTAAAGTCCCTTTTTACTTTAACTTTTAAGTATGAGTTAAATATTTTCCGTTAAGTGATGATGTTCATCAATAAGCGGTCCGCCTTCAATAATTTGTTTTGAGGCCTGGTTGGCAAATTTTTCAAAATTCAAATGAAAAGAATGGGCAAGCTGTATAGATTTACTCACATAAACCCCTTTTTGCAACCAAGTATTCATTGGATCTAATAACTCGGTTGGAACATTCGGGCAATATTTAGGCATAAATAGGCCAAAAATAGGATGTTGTTCAAAATCAACATTATCTAAATCACCTTTCAGAATTGCAGTTATCATCGCACGGGTATATTTTAGTTTGATTCTTGATCCAACTCCGTATGGGCCACCGCTCCAACCGGTATTTATCAACCAAACATTTACATTGGCATCCTGCATTTTTTTGCTTAACATCTCAGCATAAACCGTTGGGTGCAATGGCATAAATGGAGCGCCGAAACATGCAGAAAATGATGGTACAGGTTCTGTTATACCTGCTTCTGTACCGGCAACTTTAGCCGTATATCCAGAAATAAAATGATAAGCTGCTTGTCCGGGTGTTAACTTAGATACAGGTGGTAATACACCAAAAGCATCACAAGTCAAAAAGAATATATTCTTAGGATTTTTAGCATAAGATGGCTCTTGAATATTATCTATATGATAAATTGGATAGCTAACCCTGGTATTTTGGGTAATAGTGCTGTCCATAAAATCAACCTCTTTAGTACCTTCTTTAAAAATTACATTTTCCAGAATAGCACCTGGTTTAATAGCCCTGAAAATATCAGGTTCTTTTTCTTCTGTTAAGTCAATTACTTTGGCATAACAACCTCCTTCAAAATTGAAAATGGTATTATCTGAAGTCCATCCATGTTCATCATCACCAATTAATTTACGGTCTGGATCGGCAGATAAGGTAGTTTTACCTGTTCCAGATAGTCCAAAGAAAATAGCAGTATCTCCTTCTTCACCAACATTTGCAGAACAGTGCATTGGCAAGACATTTTTATCTGTTGGTAAGATCAAATTTAAAGCAGAAAAAATTCCTTTTTTCATTTCACCAGTATAAGCTGATCCTCCTACCAGAGCAACTTTTTTTGTGAAATTTAAAATAGAGAAGTTCCCTTGACGAATACCATAAGATTCAGGATCTTTAGCAACATAACCCGGTGCACAAAGTACTAACCATTCTTCTTGAAAGTTTTCTAATTCTTTTTCATCAGGGCGCAAGAACATGTTATAAATAAACATATTAGACCATGGGTATTCGGTTACGGTTCTAACATTCATTTTGTATTTAGGGTCTGCACATACATAACCATCTCTCACATAAATTTCTTTACCTGAAAGATAATTTTCTATTTCGTTTTGTAAACGATCAAAGGCGTCTGGAGCTACTGGTTTATTGATCTTACCCCACCAAACTCTGTCTTTTGTATAATCATCTTTTACTAAGAAGCGATCTTGAGGTGACCTCCCTGTAAATTTACCTGTATTAATAGCCAAGGTTCCATTTGAAGTTTCGGTTCCCATTCCTTTTTCAACGGTGATCCTTTGGAGTTCTTTTGGTGAAAGATTCCAATGGGCCGTCACATTTTTTAGTCCATATTTACCTAAATCTCTATTTTTAGATGTGGTCGATGAATTTTCCATATTTTTTAGTTTTATTATTATTTAATTTTATTTAAAATGGCCATATTACAGGCACTAAGATCAATGTTACAGTTAAAAAAATAAGCAATAAAGGTGCGCCTACCTTTAAATAGTCTACAAAGGTATAACCTCCGGC
>CBDUPN010000088.1:0-7485 GCA_965369125.1 uncultured Aureibaculum sp.
CTTCTTCCAACTGATACCAGACAATAATCTCCTTTAAATTCCACAGCATTTCCTTTTTTATCATCTGCCGTAATTGTTACTTCTTTTGCCGTAGTTTTTACTGCTGTAACTTTATGGCTCGTATAAAATTTCACCCCTTGCTTTTTTAATACTTTTTGAAGTTCTTTAGATAGGGAAGCATCCATGGTAGGGATAATTCTATCCATATATTCTATAACAGATACTTCAGAACCCAATCGGCTATATACCTGCCCTAATTCCAATCCAATAACGCCTCCACCGATCACAATCAAGTGTTTCGGGATTTCTTGTAGGCTTAAAGCTTCTGTAGATGTAATAACACGTTTCTTATCAATCTTAATAAACGGTAATGTTGAGGGTTTAGATCCCGTTGCGAGAATTGTATTTTTGGCTTCAATTTTTTCAGATTTACCATCTGATAACTTTATATTGATATGAGTCGCATCACTAAAAGAACCAACACCTTTATATACGTCTATCTTATTTTTATCCATTAAATATTGAATACCGGCTGTATTTTGATCTACAACATTTTGCTTGCGGTCGATCATTTTTTTTAGATTGGCCTTTATATCTCCTGAAATCTCGATTCCGTGACCTTCAAAATTTTTAACAGCATCATGATAATGGTGTGAAGAATCTAAAAGCGCTTTTGAAGGAATACATCCCACATTAAGGCAAGTACCACCAAGGGTGTTATATTTTTCTATAATAGCAGTTTTCATGCCTAATTGCGCACAACGAATGGCTGCTACATAACCACCGGGACCAGAGCCAATAACGGCTACATCATATGAACTCATATTTGTTTTTTTGATTTAGAGCTGTAAAAATAAGTATTAATTATTTATATCTTGAATAGTCACTTTATTATTTAGATACTCATTGCTTCACCAAGCCTGCCCTCTTCAGAAGCGCATCGGCATTGGGTTCCTTTCCGCGAAAGCGTTTGTATAATACCATGGGTTTTTCTGTACCACCTTTTGAGAGTACATGTTTCGAGAACTTTTCAGCAGTTTTTTTGTCAAAAATGCCATTTTCCTTGAAGAACTCAAAAGCATCGGCATCCAGTACTTCGGCCCATTTATAGCTATAATAACCCGAAGAATAACCACCCTGAAAAATATGCGAAAATGAAGTGCTCATACAAGTATCGGCAACATCCGGATATAAACGGGTCTTAGCAAAAATTTTCTTTTCAAAATCTTTCACATTTTTGATTTGATTCGGGTCAGCACCATGCCAAGACATATCCAATAGGCCAAAACTTAATTGGCGCACGGTTTGCATACCCTCTAAAAAATTAGAGGAATCTTTAATTTTTTGAATCATTTCCATTGGAATGGGCTCATTGGTTTCATAATGTCTTGCGAACAGGTCTAAAGCTTCCTTTTCGTAACACCAATTTTCCATTAATTGACTGGGTAACTCAACGAAATCCCAATAAACACTTGTGCCTGATAGGCTGGGGTACGTAGTATTGGCAAGTATTCCGTGTAATGCATGTCCAAACTCATGAAACAATGTTGTCACTTCATTGAAGGTCAATAAGGATGGTTTTGTTTCTGTAGGTCTCGTGAAATTGCATACTATAGAAATATGTGGACGTGAATTATCATTATTTTTTACCCATTGGCTTTTATAGGAAGTCATCCATGCACCATTTCGCTTGCCTTTTCGCGGAAAGAAATCGGTGTATAAAACAGCAATAAAATCACCTTTTGAATTTGTCACTTCATAGGTGTTTACTTCCTTATGGTATTTATCGATATCACTAACTTCGGTAAAATGCAGATCAAATAATTTTGTAGCGATGGTAAAAACGCCTTCTAAAACATTTTCTAATTTAAAAAATGGTTTTAAGGCTTCCTGATCTAGGTCAAATAACTTTTTTTTAAGTTTTTCAGAATAAAAGGCACCATCCCATTTTTGCATTTCGATAATACCGTCTTTTTTAGCCATTGCCGATAATTCTTTAAATTCTCTTTTAGCGGCGGGTTTGGCTTTTGATAGTAACTCATTCGAAAATGATAACACCTTTTCCGGGGTTTCTGCCATACGCTCTTCTAACACAAAATGTGCATGCGTTTTATAACCCAGAAGGACTGCCCGTTTATGGCGCAATTTAACGATGTCTAATACTATTTTTTGATTGTCATTTTTATTCCTTTTAAAAGCCCTGGCCCCAAAAGCCCTGGCTAGCTTTTCGCGTAGCCCTCTATCTTCAACATAGGTCATAAAAGGGATATAACTTGGGTAATCCAATGAAAATACCCAGCCCTTTTTATTTTTCTGCTTCGCTAAAATTTGGGCAGCTTCTTTAGCGCTTTCCGGTAAGCCTATTAATTTTTTTTCATCGGTAATATGTAATTCGAATGCATTGGTTTCTGCTAAAACGTTTTCACCAAATTTTAAGGATAATTTCGAAAGTTTTTTATCAATTTCTCGTAAACTTGCTTTGTCTTTCTCATTTAAATTTGCCCCGTTCCTAGCGAAACTTTTATATTTTTTTTCAAGCAATGTTTTCTGTTCTACACTTATTTTTAAGCTTTTCCGATTGTCATAAATATGCTTTATTCTTTTGAATAATTTTTCATTTAGTCTTATGTCATTAGAAAATTCTGATAGCCATGGCGATACCTGCTGTGCAATTTTTTGGATCTCCTCATTGGTCTCGGCCGAATTCAAATTAAAAAAAACAGAGGAGAGCCTGTCGAGTGTATAACCAGAAAATTCCAGCGCTTCAACGGTATTTTTAAAAGTGGGTTTAGCGCTTTGTTCTGTAATGAGGTTAATTTCTTTTTTAGCTCTTTTGATCGCTTCTTTAAAGGCAGGCTTGAAGTGCTCGTTTTTTATTTTAGAAAAAGGCGCAGTTGTATGTTTAGTATTGAATTTTACTAATAAAGGATTCATTTTTTAGGAAAAATTAATTTAAGATTTGAATAAAAAAGTCAAATAAAAATAAGGTCTTCATAAAATATTTTAAAGAATTATCTTTTAAGTTCGTTAGAAGATTTATCGACCTTTTCTTTTAAACTTTCTTTATATTTTATAATGGTATGAAGAACTTCTTTATCTGAGCTTCCGATGATCTGTGCGGCTAATATTCCTGCGTTTTTAGCTCCATCCAGTGCCACCGTGGCTACAGGAACTCCGCCTGGCATTTGTAAAATAGATAATATAGAATCCCAACCGTCAATAGAATTTCTAGATTTCACAGGTACGCCAATAACAGGTAACGGACTTAACGATGCTACCATTCCGGGTAAATGCGCAGCTCCGCCGGCTCCGGCAATAATCACATTAATTCCTCGTAAATGCGCATTTTTGGCATAGTCAACCATTTTATCGGGGGTGCGGTGTGCAGAAACAATATCAATTTCAGTTTCAATATTAAAATCATGCAAAATGCTAATCGCCTCTTGCATTACCGGCATATCAGAATTACTGCCCATTATGATACCTACCTTAGCCATAGTTTTAGTGATAAATAATTAATTGTAAAAAGTCAATAATTGTTATATAAAGATTTATTGTATTTTTATAAACCAAAGATAGTGTAAAAACTGGTCTTGCAAAATTCGATCAACCAAAGAAAATCTGACAATGTTACCTCTTTTCAATACTGTTGTTTCCTGGTTTTTAAAGAAAAGAAAACATCAAATGGAACTTTTTATTAAGTATCCCATAGATGTGCAGCAGGAATTATTATTACGATTGATAGATTTTGCACGTAATACAGAAATCGGTAAACAATACGATTTTACAACAATTTACAATTATAAAACATTTGCCGAGCGAGTTCCAATTCAGAAATATGAAACTGTAGAATCACTCATAGAGCGCACTCGTAAAGGTGAACAAAATTTATTCTGGCCTTCACATATTCAATGGTTTGCAAAATCGAGTGGCACAACGAATGCTAAGAGTAAATATATTCCGGTGAGCAATGAAGCACTTGAGAATTGCCATTTAAAAGCAGGCAAGGATATGCTCTGTTTATATATAAATAACAATGAAGAGGCAGGATTATTTAATGGAAGAGGTTTGCGGCTAGGAGGGAGCAGCGCTATATATGAAGATAATGATACTTATTTTGGTGATCTTTCAGCAATCATAATAGAGAATATGCCATTTTGGGCAGATTTTAGTAGTGCTCCTAAAACTGAGGTGGCTTTGATGAGCGAATGGGAAACTAAAATGGAGGCCATCGTTAATGAAACAATTGATGAAAATATTACAAGTTTGGTTGGTGTGCCCTCATGGATGATGGTGTTTTTAAATGCCGTTTTAGAAAAAACAGGTAAAAAGAATATTTTAGAAGTATGGCCAAACCTAGAAGTATATTTTCATGGAGGTGTTAATTTCAATCCGTATCGGGAACAGTATAAAAAATTAATTCCGTCGAAGGATTTTAAATATTACGAAACGTATAATGCCTCTGAAGGATTTTTTGCAATTCAAGATTTGAACGACTCGAATGAATTACTTCTTATGCTGGACTATGGTATTTTTTATGAATTTATCCCGATGGATAAATTTCAAGATGAAGATTCTGTGGCAATACCTTTGCAAGATGTTGAATTAAATAAGAATTACGCATTAGTAATTACTACGAATTCAGGTTTATGGAGATATTTAATAGGTGATACTATTAAATTCGTTTCTTTAGATCCGTACCGAATAAAAATTACAGGAAGGACGAAACATTTTATCAATGCTTTTGGGGAGGAGCTTATTATTGAAAATGCGGAAGATGCCTTGAAAAAAGTGTGTAAAAAAACTAAGTCAGAGATATTAGACTATACAGTAGCCCCAGTGTTTATGGATGGCAAATCAAAAGGAGGCCATGAGTGGATCATTGAATTTAAGAAGGCACCAAAAAATATCGATTATTTTGCAGAGCTCTTGGATAATGCCTTAAAGTCTATCAATTCTGATTACGAAGCCAAACGTTACCACGACATGACACTCGTGATGCCAAAAATACATAAGGCAGAAAATGGATTATTCTATAATTGGTTAAAACTAAAAGGTAAATTAGGGGGGCAACACAAAATTCCAAGATTATCGAATAACAGAGACTTTATTGAAGAATTATTAGCTTTAAAAGCTTCAGTTTAACTAGATCTTTCTTTCAATTACATAATTAACCATGTCGATTAAAGAATCCTTATAAGGAGATTCAGGATAGTGATCTAATAATTTTATAGCATTTTTCTGATACTCTTTCATTTTATTGATGGTATACTCTATGCCGCCATTTTCTTTTACAAAAGCAATTACTTCTTTAACTCGTTTTTTATTTTTATTATGATTTTTGATGGAATTCATCAACCATTTTTTGTCTTTTTTCGCACAATTATTGAGGGTGTATATTAAGGGTAAGGTCATTTTCTGTTCCTTTATATCTATGCCTGTTGGCTTACCAATCTTATCATCTGTATAATCAAATAGGTCATCTTTAATTTGAAATGCTGTACCTATAATTTCACCAAAAGTTCGCATTCTTTCGATCTCTGTAGTATCTGCTCCTACAGATGCTGCACCTATTCCGCAGCAAGCCGCAATTAAGGTGGCCGTTTTTTGACGAATAATTTCAAAATAAACTTCTTCGGTAATATCTAATTGGCGCGCTTTTTCAATTTGCAATAATTCTCCTTCACTCATTTCCCTAACAGCTATCGAGATAAGTTTTAAAATATCGAAATCGTCATTATCTATCGAAAGCAATACACCTTTAGATAATAAAAAATCACCGACCAATACAGCAATTTTATTCTTCCATAAGGCGTTTATAGAGAAAAAACCACGTCGCCTGTTGCTATCATCTACAACGTCATCATGAACCAACGTTGCCGTATGGATCAATTCGATGCAAGAAGCTCCTCTATAGGTGCGTTCATCAAATTTGCCATTAGACACCATTTTTGCAACTAAGAAAACAAACATAGGTCTCATTTGTTTGCCTTTACGTCTTACTATAAAATGTGTAATTCTATTAAGCAGGGGAACATTCGAGATCATAGACTCTTTGAACTTATCTTCAAAAAGTTCCATTTCCTTTTTTATGGGGAGTTTTATTTTTTCTACAATTTTCACCTTATATGAAAAGCCTTAATTTTTTTGTTCAATTTTAGCCCAACTATCCCTTAAAGGTACAGTTCTATTAAAGACTAAATTTTCAGCTGTACTATCATCATCAATATTGAAATAACCTAAACGTTGAAATTGAAAACGATCACCAACACTCGCCTCTTGTAAGCTTGGTTCGACATAGGCATTTGTATTTATTTCAAGAGAATTGGGATTTATAAATTCTTTAAAATCCTTATCCTTATGCGAATCTGGTGCTTCATCAATAAATAACCGGTCATACATGCGTACCTCAGCTTTTACGCCATGACTCGCCGAAACCCAATGCAATGTTCCTTTCACTCTGCGTTGGCTTTCTTCTGTACCGCTTCCACTTTTGCTTAATGGATCATAAGTACAATGAATTTCAGTTATTTCTCCATGGGCATCTTTCACAACAGAATTTGCTTGAATAATATAGGCATTTTTTAACCTTACTTCTTTTCCGAGTTTTAATCTAAAAAATTTCTTATTAGCTTCCTCTCTAAAATCTTCTTGTTCGATATAGATCTCCTTGGAAAAAGGTAATTTTCTGCTACCTGCATTTTCATCCTCAGGGTTATTTTCAGCATCCAACCATTCTTCTTGGCCATCCGGATAATTTGTAATTACCAATTTTACTGGATTCAATACAGCCATTACCCTGGGCGCTGTTTTATTTAGATCGTCTTTTACACAGAACTCCAGCAATGCCACATCAGTCACATTATCACGTTTTGCAATACCGGCAATTTCACTAAATTTTATGATCGAGTTGGGGGTATATCCTCTTCGTCGTAATCCTGAAATCGTGGGCATTCTGGGGTCATCCCATCCATTGACATGTCTTTCTTCTACCAATTGTAATAATTTGCGTTTGCTCATTACGGTATAACTTAAATTACGCCTGGCAAATTCACGTTGTTTTGGTCTTAAGTCTTTACCACTATAGACTTGATCAAGATACCAATCATATAATTCACGATGACTTTTAAATTCTAAGGTACAAAGGGAATGAGATATCTGTTCAATATAATCAGACTCACCATGTGTCCAATCGTACATTGGATAAATATTCCAAGTAGTTCCTGTTCTGTGATGTGACTTTTTCAATACGCGATACATGATAGGATCGCGCATATGCATATTTGAAGAAGACATGTCTATCTTCGCTCTGAGCACATGTGAGCCTTCAGGAAAATCTCCATTTTTCATTTTTTCGAACAATTCTAAATTTTCTTGAATTGGCCGATCTCTATAAGGGCTGTTTACACCAGGTTGTGTAGGCGTTCCTTTTTGTTGGGCAATTTTTTCAGAAGATTGGTCATCAACATAAGCTTTGCCATTTTT
>CBDUPN010000089.1:0-7464 GCA_965369125.1 uncultured Aureibaculum sp.
ACGACCTGCTGATTACAAATCAGCTGCTCTAGCCAGCTGAGCTACATCGGCTTATGCCAAAAAAAACAAACCGCTTTTTCTAACGGTTTGCAAATGTATAAAGTTTTATTTTTTCTACAAAACTTTTTATGTTTAATTTTTAAATGAATTTATATATGATGGGCTCTTTGTATCTCTTTCTTTTTATTTAATTGTCGTTTTAACGAATCTACCGCTAAATCGATCCCCTCTTCGAAAGTTTTGCCTAATTTTTTTACTATTAATTCATCACCGGCAATTTTTAATTTTATTTCGGCAATTTTATTTACTTTATCGCTTGTATTTTGCAATTTTAAATAAACAACCGCTCCAATTATTTTATCATAATATTTCTCTAAATTATCTACTTTGATTTGTGTAAAATCAACTAACTTTTGATCGATATTAAAATTTACCGATTGAACATCAACTTTCATACGCATTAGATTTTAGTGCTCCTTGGATGAGCTTGGTTATACACTTTTTTTAATTCATTCAAGTTGCTATGGGTATACACTTGGGTTGAAGCTAAACTTGAATGACCTAGCAATTCTTTAACAGAATTTAAATCGGCCCCTTCATTTAGTAAATGAGTTGCAAATGAGTGTCTTATCACGTGCGGACTCTTTTTTACCTTGGAGGAGACCTGACTAAAATAATCATTTATTATTCTATAAACAAGATTTGAATAAATTTTATTTCCTTTTTTTGTTATTAATAGGTAATCATTTTCAGATTTTATTTCTTCCTTTTTATCTAAGTAAGAAACTAATGTTTGATGTACCGATTTTAATAACGGAATATACCTTTCTTTATTTCTTTTTCCCAACACTTTTACGGTAGCATTTATTAGGTCGATCGAGGTCTCTTTTAAATCTATTAATTCTGCCCTTCTCATCCCGGTCGAATATAATAATTCCACTATAAGTCTATTACGCACAGATTCAAAATCGTCATTCAAATTTAAGCTCTCAATAACTTCATTAATTTCATCTTTGGTAAAGGGTACCAAGACCCTTTTTGACACTTTTAATGCCTTGTGCCCCACCAAGGGCGATTCTTTTATCTGCTTTGTTTTTACTAAATATTTATAAAATGTTTTTAAACTGCTTACTTTTCTATTTACGGTCCTGTTCGTAATTCCGAGATTTACCAATTCAACGATCCATAAGCGTATCTGAGAGTAATTAACATCAGCCAAAGGCTGGTTGGTATACGTAATTTTACAAAATTCTTGAAAAGATCTTAAATCGTCTTGATAAGCCCTTATGGTATGCGGGGAGTATTTTTTTTCAAATGTAAGATATTCGATAAAATGCTGTATGGGCATAAAAAAACCGTTAGGAAACAAAGCTACAAAATGTGCTTGTGTTTAACTAACGGTCTATATTATTTTAAGGAATTATTAACCTTGCTCTTCTCGCGTTCTAATACCTTGAATGTATTGTGCTTTTTGAATTTGACTGCGTCTATTAACGGAAGGCTTCGTAAAATGTTTACGATCACGCAACTGCTTCATAGTTTTGGTTCTATCAAATTTTCTCTTAAAGCGTTTTAACGCTCTATCGATATTCTCACCATCTTTAACCGGAATTATTAACATATTGTTGCACCTCCTTTCATAAGTTCTTTTAATTTTTTATTGGGCTGCAAATATATAAAAGAATTATGAACAACTATCATAATTATTAATATTATTGACGCACCAATTATTTCTTTAAAATTTTTACAAATAAAAGAGTCAGATCTGAACCCTTTTATTTTATTATTTCGGATCTAAAATATCGTTAATCCTTTCCAAAGCATCTTGCAAATGATAGCGGCTCATCCTATCGCTGGTCATACCGATAGATCCCCGAATATCTCTTTTTAAAATCTCCAGTTCAGCCCTGGCAACCGACCGAATATCAGATTGGTTAACCGTAACTTTTGTTGATTTAATATAAGGACTATTAAAATTCGGTAAGTTTTGTTTTTCAACGGTCATCAAATATTTTAATCGATCTAAGTGGACACGCTGCAAATTCCTACGATAGGTATCAATTTTTCTACCGGTTCGTACTTCCGACCAAACTCCTTTGCGAAGATCAGACATCATATTAATCAAAGTGTAGGCCTTATTTCCATTTAATGTTTCATTTTCTATCATACGTGCCATCCTGCCGAGATCTAAAATATTATTTAAGGTTCTTTCTTGTAATCCCCTTATGCGTTCTACAACACCTGAGTATTCTGTCTTGCTGATAATATTCTTATCAAGCATCCAGGTAGGGGTTTTAAATAATTCGTTCTGTACAAATTGTAACGATTTTCTTTGTTTTTCTTTATCAACATGTGTGTATACTGCTCCTTCTTGATCGGCCGTTTTATAATATTCGTATACGCCGCCAATATTGTTCGAAACATGTCCCATATAACGATTAAATTGACTTAAAACTTGTCCGTACATCGTCTTCATATCATCATAAGTTTCACCATCTTTCGTAGTCCATTTTTCTAAATTAGGAACAATACGCTTTAAATTGGCAATTCCATAATTACTTGCTTTTATGGCATCATCTCCCAAATCTTCAGTCTGTGAACTGGGATCTACAACGTCTCCCGCCTGTTGATGTCCAAACCTATATCTCGGGTCATCGGCATGTTCTAAAATCCATTTATCTAAAATTGCTTTTTCGTCTTCCGGAGTTTCAGCTTCTAAAATTGGACGGTATCCCCAATTAATTGCATATTTATCATATACCCCAATATTAGGCATGAGTGCAACGCCTTCATCTCCCGGCTGCGCTACATAGTTAAAACGCGCATAATCCATAATGGAAGGCGCTGTCCCAAATTCCTTTGTAAATGTTGCCGAGCGTAATGAATCTACAGGATAGGCAACACTACTACCCATATTATGTGGCAGTCCAAGCGTATGCCCAACTTCATGAGAAGATACAAATCGAATTAAACGCCCCATCACCTCATCGTTAAATTCTGTTTTTCTTGCATCGGGATTAATAGCAGCAGTTTGTACAAAGAACCAATTTCTTAAAAGGCTCATTACATTGTGATACCAGTTTATATCAGATTCTAAAATTTCTCCAGACCGAGGATCACTAACGTGTGGTCCATTAGCATTGGGAATTGGCGAAGCCAAGTAGCGAACAACAGAATAACGAACATCTTCAGGGCTCCAGTCGGGATCTTCTTCCTTAGTCGGAGGATCTTTGGCTATAATTGCATTTTTAAAGCCGGCCGCTTCGAATGCTATTTGCCAATCTTCTATACCTTGTTTAATATATTCTCGCCATTTTTTTGGCGTAGCTCTGTCTATATAATATACAATTTGTTTTTTTGGCTCAACAAGTTCTCCTTTTTTAAATTTATCAATATCCTCTTCTTTAACTTCCAACCGCCATCTATCTAAATAAGTAAGCGTTTTACTTTTTTGAGCATCAAGGCCATAATCAACTTGACCTCTCGAAAACCAACCCACCCTTTCATCAAACATTCTTCTTTTCATGGGTTCTTTTGGTAGCAATATCATCGAATTGCTTAATTCAATTGAAATTGATCCGGTACTGGCATTTGATGGAGGTTCACTGGCATTGTATGTTTTCACATGTCGCGCTTCAATATTCAACGGGTAACTCGCCAACCTTTCGATATAAGACCGGCTATCATCTAATCTTGTTATTTTATATTGTTTTCTTCTTCTATCAGGAAAACCTAAAGCGCTAATATCTTTTGAGAATAAATCTGTAACGTCTATCACTGTAGCAGTTGAATCTTTACTAAATGCCTTAATCGGAAAAGCATATAAAACGGGCTCAAAATTTGAGTTCACAACGGCTTCATGTACCGGCAGGGAATCAGCAGCAACGATATCATGGGAAACAACTCTCAAAAGAATTTTATTTCCGTGTTTCTGCCATCTTAATACTTCAGTATTTTGTTTTCCTCCCCCAAAGCCAATCCCGGTTGCAGTTTTCGAAATCCTGGTAACCATTAACATTTCTCGTTCTAATAGAGAATCGGGTATTTCATAAAAATATTTTTCATCAATTTCATGCACTTTAAAAAGTCCATCATCTGTTTTAGCTTCTTTCGTAATGACCTTATCATAAGCGAGAATTGCGTCTTTTTTAGGTTTTGGTTTCTCAGCAGGCGCTTCTACTGCGTCTTTCGACTTTTTCTTTTTTGATTTTTTTTGTGCTTGTGTATTCGTTGTTGTGAAGAATACAAATAATACAATAAGAAGAATACTGGTAATTTGTTTAAACATATTAAATGAATTTTGATTTTGAATTGCTTATTCTATAAAAAATTTAAAGGTCGAAAATTAATAAACAGGTCATTATTAATTCTTAATAAAATGTTAAAGAAAATCATTAATTTTAACATTCAACAATCTTATTCTGTATGGAAAATTTAACCAATCCTGTAAACGATCAAACAATGTCCTACAAAGAATGGGCATTGACTATTTTTATTGCCTCATTACCTTTAATTGGTATCATAATGCTGCTTATTTGGGCTTTTGATAGTACCACCAATATTCATAAAAAGAATTGGGCTAAAGGGAATCTATTAATATTTGTACTCGCTATGATTCTTGTGTTCTTCTTTTTATTTGTATTCGGAGGATTTGCTATGCTCGCTGCATTAAGCAATTAATTGCACGAATAAACCGGCATCTGTTTTTTCAACCTTGGCCAATTTATTTTTGGTGAGTCCTTTTATGGCCTTATCCCACTTCTTGTTGCTTAAACCTGATTGTGTCTTCAATGCGTTTAAGTCGACAGGAGAATTGGCCTTTAATATTTTATAGATTGTTTTTTCTTCCTCTGTCATATCCACCTGTTTTTTCTCAGGTCTCATCTGAGGAAAGAACAATACCTCTTGAATAGATTGCTTATTAGTTAAGAACATAATAAGCCTATCCATACCAATCCCTAATCCGGAAGTTGGTGGCATTCCATATTCTAAGGCTCTTAAAAAGTCATAATCTACAAACTCAGTCGCTTCATCATCACCTTTTTCTGATAGTTTTAACTGATGCTCAAAACGCTCGCGTTGATCCAGTGGATCATTTAATTCGGAATAGGCGTTCGCCACTTCTTTCCCACAAACCATTAATTCAAAACGCTCTGTAAGATCAGGATTAGAACGATGCTCTTTTGTTAATGGACTCATCTCTTTTGGATAATCGGTAATAAATGTAGGCTGAATGTAATTTGCTTCACATTTTTCGCCAAAAATTTCATCTATCAGCTTGCCTTTACCCATGGTCTCATCAACATCAATGCCCATTTTTTTAGCGGCAGACCTAATTTCTTCTTCAGATTTACCCGAAATATCAAATCCGGTATACTGCTTAATCGCATCGGTCATAGTTACTCTCGGATAAGGTGCTTTAAAATCTATTTTTTGTTCGCCAAAAGTAGATTTTGTTGTTCCGTTGACCTCGATCGCGCAGTATTCCAACAGTTTTTCTACAAACTCCATCATCCAATTGTAATCTTTGTAAGCGACATAAATTTCCATCATCGTAAACTCAGGATTATGCGTTCTATCCATACCTTCATTTCTAAAGGTTTTTGCAAATTCATACACGCCATCAAAACCTCCCACAATTAATCGTTTCAAATACAATTCGCATGCAATTCGCATGTACATCGGAATGTCTAATGAATTGTGATGTGTTTTAAAAGGTCTGGCTGCAGCACCTCCTGGTATTGATTGAAGGATAGGTGTCTCAACTTCAAAATAGCCGGCATCATTAAAAAATTGACGCATGGCGCTAAATAGTTTTGTTCTTTTTATAAAAACGTCTTTTACATGAGGGTTTACAACAAGATCGGCATATCGCTGCCTGTACCTTAATTCGGGGTCATTAAATTCATCATGGACATTTCCATCAGCATCGGTTTTCGGCAAGGGTAATGGCCTAAGGGCTTTACTTAGTAAGCTAAAATCTTTAACCTTTATCGTCTTTTCACCAACTTTTGTTTTAAATAATGTTCCTTCAATTCCAATGAAATCGCCAATATCCAGCAGCTTTTTATAAACATCATTGTACTTGCTTTTGTCTTCTCCCGTACAAATTTCGTCCCGATTAAAATAAACCTGAATTCTCCCTTCACTATCTTGTAATTCAGCAAAGCTTGCATTTCCCTGAATTCGGCGAGACATTAACCGACCGGCGACGATCACTTTTTTATCTTCCTCAAAGTTTCCTTTTATCTGCTTCGTTGTATGGCTTACCGGAAATAATTTTGCGGGATAAGGATTGATCCCTAACTCTCGGATTTTGGCTAATTTTTCGCGACGTACTAATTCTTGTTCAGAAAGCTGCATATTTTGATTTTTAAAAAAGCAAAATTACACTATTTGAAAAAAATGAAATGCAACTTTTTGATTATTCTTAATTTTTATGGAAAATTTATTACAATCAATTCAAACCAAAGACCTTAAATGGTCGTTTTCAAAGGAGTCAAAGCCAACTATTTTGAATTCTTTAATCCGGTGAAAACTTAAAACAATTATGATTAAAATCATATTATAGGCCGAAAAATTGCATTTATTTTGACATCAGGTAATAATGAACAACTGTTTTTATTTTTAAGAGGCGTTTTTTTATATCATCAAATGCATTCTAAAACAAAATGTGGCTTTATTACAAAACAATTTTTTAATTCATAAATCTTTTAAAATGAAAAATATTATTTACACCCTTATTGCAATTATTACTTTCGCTTTTAATTCATACGGGCAAGACTTAAGCCCTTATATTAAAGTAGGTGAATCCAGCGAATCTATACAAGCTGTTTCCGATAAAGTAATTGCTGCCTTAAAAGAAAATTCCTTTTCAATATTAGGCACATATAATGTTTCAAATAAAAGTTCTTTAAAAGTAATCGCATTTACTAACTCGAGTTTAAAAAATACGGTTGTTAAAGTTGCCGACAGAGGTGCCTTGGCAGCTGCATTCAAAGTAGGGCTGGTAGAAAAAAATGGGACGGTAACTATTTCATATACAAATCCTGATTATATATTAAGAGCCTATTTACTAGATAATTACAATACTTTTAAAGGCACATTCCAAAAATTTAGCGCCGATGTTAAAAACGCTCTTAGCTCCGTTGGAAGCGAATTCAAACCTTTTGGAGGGACTGTTGAAGCAGACAAACTAAAAAAATACCATTATAAAATAATGATGCCTTACTTTACCGATCCGGTTGAATTGAATGAGTTTGCATCTTTCGAACAAGGTTTAAATATTATCGAAAATAATTTAAAAGCTAAAAAAGGAAGTACCCTTCAGGTTTATAAAATTGTTTATCCGGAACAAAAAGTAGCTGTTTTTGGTGTTGGGTTACGAAGTACAGAAGATGGTGAATCACACTTCTTACCTAAAATTGGTGAAGACCATGTGGCCGCATTACCTTATGAAATTAT
>CBDUPN010000090.1:0-7445 GCA_965369125.1 uncultured Aureibaculum sp.
GTGTCCAGGCATTTTCACCGTCAGACGCTACATCTAAGCGTATGTTGTAAGTCATAACTTTTAAGTTCTGACTCAAAGCAGAAGTAAAGAATATTGAAACGAGCGCTAAAGATAATATTGTTTTCATTATCATTATTTTTGAAATATTCTGACATAATCGACTACCATTTGCTGTGGGAAAATATTGTCGTTAATTCCTTCTTTACCACCTAACATACCGCCAACAGCTACATTTAATATCAAATAAAATTTTTGATCAAAAGGCCATTCAGCTGTTGTCTTATGTTCATTTTTAATTTGATTATATACCACATCATCTAATAGAAAATCCATTTTTTCAGGTGTCCATTCCAATGCAAATACGTGGAAAGTGTCATATGGTTTATCTATAAAGATCTTTTTCCCTTTTTCTGTTCCTTTATTGTGATTATAAGCTTTGGTATGAATAGTTCCAAATATAGAATCTTTGTTAAAGCCAACATGTTCCATAATGTCTATTTCACCGCATTCTGGCCAACCAACTTCATTTCTATTTTCGCCTAACATCCATATTGCCGGCCATAATCCTACACCTCCCGGTAATTTTGCTTTTATTTCAAACCGCCCGTATTTCCATGAAGCACGGTTTTTTGTCGTTATTCGGGCCGATGTGTAATTTGCTGTTTTTCTTTCAGCGGCATATTTTATCCAACTTTTTTCCAGAAGATCTGGATTATTAAAATCTTTATTGGTTATTATTTCCTTGTGGGCCTCTATAATTAATGAACCATCTTCAACTCTTACATTTTTTAAACTGTCGGTGTAATACTGGTCTTCTTTATTGGCAATAAATCCATAATCAAAATTCCACTTTGTGCTATCCGGCTTACCCTTATATTCAAATTCATCACTCCAAATAAGTTTGTATCCAAGACTAGTAGGACTTTTTTTAACTCTTTCAAATAACAATTCGGGTTCGTTGGTGGTTATATAGTCGAAATCGTTTGCTAATAGCCAATCTAGATCATCTTGAGCATTTACGGTCCAGGCATTTAAAGTTAAACCTAAGTCTTTGGCAATTTTGATCCACTGAGGATTTTTTTTCAATATGTTTAAATGATAATCTAATCCCGTAATTCCATCGTTTTTTAATTCTTGAGGTATTTTAGTGCCATCTAAATATTGCGTTTTGGCATTTGGGTTTAGTTCAACAATCTTTTTTAGAATATCGTACCCGAAACTAATATAAGTAAGGATGTAAGGATCTGCTTTTAGTTCTTTCACCAGATCAAGTACCTTTTCGGTCATCTTAATATTAAATTCCTGGTCTTTTGTGGGTTTAATTTCGCAAACCAGCCCGGTAGTGCTATTATTTTCCATTCCGGCAAGAATATAACTTTTTAAGGTTGGTAATATTTCACCGTTGGAAAGTTTAAATTTTGCAAGTTCTTTATAGGAAGTCTCTTTAATGAGCAGATCATGATAATGGGCATCATGAAAGACTACCAATACACTATCTAAAGTCATACGCACATCAAACTCAGAACCCGAACATTTCAATTCGATAGCATGTTTTAAAGAGGCAATTGAGTTTTCAGGATATCCATTGGCTTTAAAAGCTCCGCGATGAGCCACCACCACATTATCTGCAAAGGTAATTTTATCCTTTATTCCAGAATTATCACAAGAGTTTAAAAATGTAAGAAGTAATGCAATAAATATAAAACGCATATTTCAAAGATTAAATGAAATTACAATTAGCAACGATACATTTGGAAATTATTAAAAATCATGTCATTAATTGTATTGATCTTTATAAGATAAAGAAGACCTAAGGACATACCCGATGCCCTTAGATCAATTTAACTAACTAACTCAAATATATTAACGCTGTACCTTGATTTTATAGTTATCGCGGAAGCAGTTAATTATATTTTTAATACCCATCATTTTGTGGATAATTTGGGCCTAATAAATCTAAATCTTCCTGGAAGATTGCAAAATTTATAAAGTGATCTTGCCAATTTAGTCTTGGATCTTTTGGTCCGTCATAATAATTTGGGAAATATTCACCATCACCTGCGTAGCTTCTCATTTGACTATTTAGAATATCAGCACCTAATCTTTTAATAAAAAACCAACGTTCACCTTCAAATGCCAACTCACGAGCATTCTCCTCAATAATTGCTTGTAGGGTCAATTCTTCAATGGGCGCAGCATTCGCCCTTTCTCTTACTGCATTGAGATATGGCAAACCATCACCACCTGATCTCATCAAAGCCTCTGCTGCAATTAGATAGGTTTCAGCCAATCTATACACTAATATATTGCTACGTTGTAAATATGAGTTTGGATCGTCATCCTCTTGGGCATATTTTAAACAAGATGGATGTAATCTTTGGTAATACCTTGTATACGTACTGCTTGGATTATCGAGATCGGTTATAGGCTCATAAATATCTATTTCTTGACCAATATTTTCTCCTGAGGTATAATAATATTTTAATCTAAAATAAGTATTATCATCTCTAGTGTCATTCTCATCCTCTGCCAAAAGACCTAGTAAATATAAGTTGGGTAAAACCCGGGAAAAACCTCTACCACCTTGCTCTACATTTGCCTCAATTCCGGGTATTTGAAAATATTGGGTAACGAAATTAGCATTTATCATGGTGTTATCTCCACCACCCAAAACGTTGTCTAAAGATTGCACTACAAATAGTTGTTCAGAATGGTTTCTATCGCCTTTAAAAACATCAGCTGTTGTTGCAACTAGACTATGTGGACTCTCTGGTCCCTCTATAACCGATAATGCCTGTGTCTTAGCCTCTTCCCAATTTCCTTCCCACATGGCTACTTTTGCCTTTACATGCTTTGCGGTACCTTTTGTTACCCGTCCAAATGTATCTGTCCAATCTAAATGCTCTATAGCAAAGTCTAAGTCACTATTTAATAATGCAAATATTTCTTCTTTTGATGATTTATCTTGAATTACATCAAAAGCATTGTCAACAGTAACTGATGTTGTAGTTACATAAATATTGTTATACATTCGATACAGATAAAAATAAGAATTCGCTCTAAAAAACTTTGCCTCAGCAATAATTTGATTTCTTGCATCCTCATCAATATTCTCGAGCGCTTCTGCTGCATTTATAAGGTCGGTAGCTTTACTTGTAATATTATAATAATGTTTCCAGAATAACCTTGAAGCAAAATTAGTTCCTAAATCGATTGGGGAAACTGCTCTTTCGTATCTCCCAATTAAACCGGTGTACCCAGATCTGGAAAATGCCAAATCACTTCGTGAAGGCAATAACACACCTCCCATAAAATCTTCGGTACCATTATCATATCGGTCTCTATTGAATTTATATAAGCTAACAACACCAGATTTTAAACCTTCCTCTGTTGTATATACATAATCTGAATCAATTAAAGTACTTGGTTGTTCTTCCAAGAAATCTTCACAAGATGTGGTAAAGAAAACTACTATTACTAATAGCAAGCAATCTTTTACTTTTTTATAAAAATATTTCGTGTTCATAATAGATTTTTTTAAAAATTAACTTTTACGCCAAATGTAAAACTCTTTGCATCTGGATAACCTGTATCTGCATTAGAAAATGTATTTCTAATATTTACTTCGGGACTATAACCAATATAATCAGTATTTGTATATAAATTAGTTCCTGTTATATAGAGTTTAACCAAATCTATATTAATTTTAGAAAAAAGAGATTCTGGCAGTGTATAACCTAAACTTACTGTTCTAAGTCTAAAATATGATGCATCTTTAACAGCCAAAGTATAAATGTACTGAGGTGCTGCATCGAAACTAGGTCTTGGATATGTTGTAGACGGATTCTCTGGAGTATAATAAGGTACTTTAACTCCATTTAATTTACCTTGTAAGGTTCCACCATTATTATAATCTGATAAAAACGGATTAACTTTAGTAGCGCCTTCAACTGCATAAAAATCTACAAATAAATCAAAACCTTTGTATTCTAAATTCGTTGAAAATGAACCAAACCAATCTGGATTCGGATCGGTAAATACCCGGTCATCTAACGTTATTTTACCATCACCATTAGAATCTTTTATTCTAATATCTCCAGGTCTTAAATCATCCTGAGTTATAGTTGATTCTGGGTTTGCCTGAGGGGCATTAGCAAAGTCGTCCCCTACTTGATAAATACCGTCAAATTGATATTGTTGAATAACTCCAATAGGTTGCCCAACAAAATAATTATAAGTATCGTCGGTAAGAATTGGATCGCCGTTACCATCATTATAAAGTTCGATCAGTTCATTTTTATTATTTGACCAATTGGTAGAAACTGTCCATTTAAAATCTTCAGTATTAATAATGTTAGCCGTTAAACTTAATTCAAGACCTGAATTTTTTAACTCACCCGCATTAAAGTATGTATATTGATATCCGGTAATAGATGGAACACCTCTTCTTAATAATAGGTCTTTTGTTCTTGAATCATAATATTCGAGATTTCCAGTTATGATTCTGTTAAAAACAGAAAAATCTAAACCAATATTGAAGGTGGTTATCGTTTCGTGTTTTAAATTTACATTAGGTAAAACCACCGATGGGGAATAACCGGATGCAGATTCACCATCAAAAATGTAATTTTGTCCTTCTGCCGTAAATAATGATGTATAAGGACTTTTCAACGCATTTGCCAAAGAACCATAACTTACTCTTAATTTTAATTCCTGTATTTCATCAACATCATTTAAAAAACCTTCGTTATGAAGTTTCCAGGCAAAAGCCACAGCCGGGTTATCGGTCCATTTAAAATCGGCTGCATTCACAGAGGATCCGTCACGTCTAAAAGTTGCAGTAAATAAATATTTATCCAACAAATTGTAGCGGAATCTACCCATAAATGAAGCTGTTCTAATTTTGGTTTTATCCCGCTCTACAATTACATTGCCTATAGCATTCGTAATACCATCATATCCTAAACTTTCATTTATAAAACCTCTACCTTCTGTAAAGGTTCGAGAATATTTATTTTCGTCTGCTGCTTGAACCAAGGTTAAATTTAAAGAATTATCATCATTGAGTCGTTTGTCATAGGTTAAGATGTTTTCAACTAAGAATGCTTCTCTTAATTGATTATCAATTCTTGCAATTCCTTTATCTGTATTACCCGCTGAACTCAATGAAGATTGATATTGTCCACGTTCAGAATTTTTACGGGATAATGAACCTTTAAATTGATATTGTAGATCTTCTGTGATTTGCCATTTTGGAATAAAAGTTACAACATAATCATTCCCTTTTTCATCATGGTCTTGCTCTCTAAGATTCCATAATGGGTTTGTAGCACTAAGTTCTTCACCACTTGGATATCTGGTAATGCTTCCATCCGGATTATACGCGCTTCCTAAGGGTGAAGTAGTTATCACATCAATATTGGCAGCTCTTTCGATATCATCGTTTAAAATATTCACAAAAAAAGCTGCTGATAATTTATCATTAATTTTTTGGTCTACATTTAAACGCAAATTTTTTCTAGTATAGCTAGATGTTGGAATAATACCATTTTCTTTAAAATAACTTAAACTACCATACACTTGGATATTTTCGGTACCACCGCTTAATCCTATAGACTGGCTATTTACAAAACCAGAACTTACCAATTCATCTTCCCAATCCACAAAATTATTATTTGCAATATTTTCTAATTCTACCGCCGAGAAGACATCTTCTTCATCTGAATACTCATCATTTGCATTATTGGATCGAAAAGCTTCTCTTCTTAATTGAGCAAATTCTTGACCACTATATACATCAAAATTTCTTTCTATAGATTTTGTCGTTATAAACCCATGGTAAGACACACTTATCTTGTCTGTTTTACCTTTCTTTGTCGTAATTAACACAACACCATTAACGGCTCTGGAACCATAAATAGCCTGGGCAGAAGCATCCTTAAGAAATTCGATAGATTCAATATCATCTGGATTAATATCTTCTATACCACCGTCACGTACTACGCCGTCAACAACATAAATACCACTAACATTACCTTCAATAGAACCACGTCCTCTAAAGATTATTTCGGAAGACCCTCCTGGTCTTAACGTTCCATCACCAACATCTACCTTTAAACCGGAAATTCTACCTCTTAACATTTCGGTTACATCAGAAGTTGGTGTAGCCACTGCTTTTGCCATATCTGTTTTTGCAACTGCACTTACTAAATCACTCTTTTTCTGTGTTCCATATCCAACTACAATTACCTCATCCAAAATACTTGCATCTGGAAGAAGCGTCACTGTAATGTTATCTGAAATTGGAATTTCTTTGGAAGAATACCCAATAAATGACACCACTAAAGTTCTCGAATCGTCGCTTACTGTTAGTGTGAAATTACCATCAAAGTCGGTTGAAGTGCCATTGCTTGTTCCTTTAACTATAATGGAAGCACCAGGCAATGGAGATCCTGTTTCATCAAGTACCTTACCGCTTACTGTTTTTTGAGCTTGTACAGCCGAAAAACTAAACATTGAAAATGCTAGTAAAAGTAAGAACAGATTTGTCCTGTAAATAAATAATTTTAACATCATAATGAATTTGAGTTTAGTTTAAAATTTTGTAATAATCTTGATAATCTACGAATGGGAGTTTAACAAAAAATTACTTACCTGTTAATTTAAAAAAAAAGAATAAAGAGGCTAAATAATTAACCTAGACAAAAAGCATACATAATTTTCAAATAAAAATAAGTTGTAGAGACCGCCAAAAACAATTGTTATTACAGCAAACTTGCTGTTTTATTTTTGTAGTGGAGGTAAAGACAATCTTATAATGTAGTGGTAATGTAGTGTTTAAAATGGCAAAAAAGCATCCTAAATATTTATGATATAATCCGTAAGGTTTACTTTATGAGAGATTTTCAATTTTTTTCTAAGTCTATATCTTCTTACTTCAACACTTTTAGTGGAAATATTTAATAAGGGAGCAATTTCTTTTGATGTCAAATTTAATCTTAAATATGCACAAAACTTTAGGTCATTGTGCGTAAGATTAGGATGAAGCTCTTTGGCTCTCTTTAAAAAATCTTTATCTGCGGTATTGAAAGCATCCTTAAAAAGATTCCAATCTTTAGCGCTGTTTAGATTTCTTTCAATCAATTTAAAAACGGGGTGTGATTCTTCTAAAGAATTGGTTTTTTTTAATTCCTTTTTCATACTTCTTAGGAACTGATTTCGTTTAATAATGTTCATAGTAGAAATAGCCAACTCACGATTTTTTGCTTCTATTTCATGGCTTAATCTTTCATTTTTTAGTTTAACCAATTCTTGCTCATTCTGCATGCTGTTAATTTCATATTGTCTTAGGTTTTCCTGAACAATTTTTAAATGTTCTTTCTTGTAATAGATTTTATACATTCTATGTGTAATGAAAGCCAAAACCGATAAGAGTAAAATATAAC
>CBDUPN010000091.1:0-7432 GCA_965369125.1 uncultured Aureibaculum sp.
ACAATGGTCTGTCCGTCACCCTTAACAGCATAATTATAATCTAATCCTCCTATCAATTTACTCACGGCTTCGGTTTGATACCTATGAAAAAAATACAGGGGAACAAAAACATCCTCTAAAACAGAATAAGGTTCATTTGATTTAATATTATCGGCCGAAAAATTCTCAATGGCCTTATTTCTGATGACCATAACATTATTCAGTTCTTCAGTTATATCAGAACCGTTATCCCATAAATGCCCATAGGCATGTGCCCCTCCTTTAGGCCTGGCATCCTGATCAGAAATAAATCTTAATCCTTTCGCAAAGGCATCATTTAATATTTTCTTTAATTGATCTTCCTCATCTCCCGGAAAATCTTGATATGAATAAGCAACGGTAACTTTATCCCATTCTCCGATACCCGTAGCGTAGGCATCTGAGAAGTCAATAACACCATTTTTTAGGTTTATTTTCGGATGCGGATAATCCATGACAGAGGCCCTGTTATTTGTACTAGCTGCAAAATTATGGGTAAAGCCAATTGTATGCCCCACTTCATGGGCCGACAACTGCCTGATCCTGGCCAGGGCCATTTCCATCGCAAATTGATCGTCCATGTCATTGTTAGCATAAGGCGCCTTTAACGCCTTTGCTATCAAAACATCCTGGCGGATACGAAGTGATCCCAAACTCACATGTCCTTTGATTATTTCACCTGTTCTTGGATCGGATATACTGCCTCCATAGCTCCAGCCCCTCGTTGACCTGTGCACCCATTGAATAACATTATACCGCAAGTCAAGGGGATCAACCCCTTCCGGTAAAAGTTTCACCTGAAAAGCATCCTTATAACCAATGGATTCGAATGCCTGATTCCACCAACTAGCGCCTTCTAACAAGGCGGATCTCACCGGTTCGGGCGCACCTCTATCTAAATAATAAATGATGGGCTCCACAGCCTCGCTAATGGCTGCAGCGGGGTTTTTCTTTTCAAGTCTATGCCTATAAATAAACCGTTTTGTGATCGATTCATTTACGGGAGTTGCGTAGTCTAAATAAGTCATCGGATAAGAGCCCGACCTGGCATCAAAAATTCGAGGCTTATAATTTCCATCAGGTAATTCTACAAAAGAATGGTGCTGATGTACCGTAACCAAAGAAGCTTCTGGTGTAACGCTGCGTATATTATAATCTTTTGGTTTTCCTGAAAAAGTTAGGATCACATTAAACTCAACATTCTTAGGAAAAGCTTTGGTGCGGTTTATATTAAAGGCGCTCTTTGTTTTATCCAAACTATAAGTCCCCTGCTTATTTTGCTCTAATCGGTTAGCGACCCCATGAGCATCCCGAACAAAAAAATCTGTGGCATCTATTAAATAAGACCCATTCTTTTGTTCTTTGATAATAAATCCGTGTAATACAGATTTTGCAAATGCTTCTTCAACAGATTTTCTTTCATCCTCATTGGTGGTTATGGCTCTATAGGTTTGATTAGGCTGAATTAATAATAATTTATTACCTGCTTTATGGAACTTTACAACTACACCATCTCCAAGCTGTCCGCGGTCAAGACCGATATCATTAGATCCAATACCTTCCGATAAGGCATGTACATATAAAAACTCATCATCTAATTTATCAACTTCGAGAAATATCTTATCTTCATTTTCATCATAATAGAAGTTAACAAATCCTTCAAATTTCGTAACTCCCTTCTTTTCCTTAAAAAATTGCGAAAAACTATTTTGAAAAAAGAACAATAAAAGGATCGGTAATATAAGTTTTCGCATAATAATATTATTTTGGATAAAGCTATAAAATAACATTGACAAATTCAATAAGCATAAAAATATCCAATCATATTTTTTAGTTTATTTTTGTGACGAACTATGATTACACAAGAAAACATAAAAGATATTGATATCCGCGTTGAAAAACTGAGAGAGTATCTCAATATTGAACAAAAACTGATAGAAATAAGTAATGAAGAAGAAAAAGCTTCTAATCCTGAATTCTGGAATAACCCTAGAGAGGCCGAAGTATTAATGCGTTCATTAAGACTCAAGAAAAAATGGGTGGAAGATTTCAATACTGTTAAAACAAATAACGAGGAGTTGCAAATCATTTATGATTTCTATAAAGATGGCGAAGGCACCGATACAGAAGTTATAAATCGCTATAATAAAACGCTCGCACTTTTAGAAGGTTTAGAATTTAAAAATATGCTTTCTGATGAAGGAGATAATTTAAGTGCTGTGCTTCAGATCACTGCTGGTGCAGGCGGTACCGAAAGTTGTGATTGGGCAGAAATGCTTATGAGGATGTATTTAATGTGGAGTGAAAAGCAGGGTTATAAAGTAAAAGAATTAAATCATCAATCGGGTGATGTAGCCGGCATAAAAACGGTAACTTTAGAAATAGATGGTGAATTTGCCTTTGGTTATTTAAAAGGTGAAAACGGCGTACACCGGCTGGTACGGATTTCCCCTTTTGATAGTAATGCCAAAAGACATACTTCATTTGCTTCAGTATATGTATATCCTTTGGCAGATGATAGTATAGAAATCGATATAAATCCGGCTGATATTTCATGGGATTTTGCAAGATCTAGTGGTGCCGGTGGGCAAAATGTGAATAAAGTTGAGACCAAAGCTATTTTGACACACCATCCAACAGGAATCATCATTCATAATTCAGAAACACGTTCACAATTGGAAAATAGAGAAAAAGCCATGGTCATGCTTAAATCTCAATTATATGAATTGGAATTACAGAAACAGCGAGAAAAAAGGGATGAGATCGAAGCTGGTAAAATGAAAATTGATTTTGGTTCGCAAATTAGGAATTATGTAATGCATCCATACAAACTGGTTAAAGATGTAAGAACCGGTTATGAAACTGGTAATGTTGATGCCGTTATGGATGGGGATCTTGATGGGTTTTTAAAGGCGTATCTCATGTCTTATGGACAAAAAGAAAGTTAATAGTTAATTGGGTTTATGAATAAAATAGAAACTATCGTATTTGACCTCGGGGGTGTTTTGGTAGACTGGGACCCGGCATATGTCTATTTGGAAGTGTTCGATGGTGACCGGCAGAAAGTAGACTGGTTTCTAAACAATATATGCACGCATGATTGGAATGTTGAACAAGATGCCGGAAGACCGCTTAAGGAAGCCACGGACTTGTTGGTCAATAAATATCCACAATATGAGGCATGGATAAGGATATTTTACGATAGATGGGAAGATATGCTTGGCGGACCCATTCATGAAACAGTTAGGCTATTAGACCAATTAAAAACCGAAGATAAACACCGTTTATATGCCTTAACCAATTGGAGTTCGGAGACTTTTCCCGTAGCCTTACAACGGTACGATTTTTTAAAACATTTTGAAGGTATCTTGGTTTCGGGTGAAGAGAAAACCAGAAAACCGTTTGGCAAGATCTATGATATTTTAATTGACCGTTATCAAATAGATCCATTTAAAAGTGTATTTATCGACGATAATTACGAGAATATCGTAGCGGCCGAAAAGGCAAACATGACGGGTATTCACTATAAAAACACCCAGCAATTAAAAGATGCCTTGATCAATTTAGGGGTTCAATTCTAAAATTAAAACGATCTCCTGTAGATTTTTGAGCCAAGATATTAATAGCATTTTCTGTTAACTGAAGTATACGAGGATAACCACCGGTAACCTGGCAATCGCGCATCAAGACAATTAATTCACCCGATGGCGTTAACTGAACGGTACCTGGTAAAACCGCGGATGTTATGATCGCGCTTAAGTCATTCACAATAAGTTCATTCAACCTATATCCCATCCTATTATTTTCCTTCGAAATGGTAAACGTGGTATTCATCAAACTTTTCTGTTGCTCAAGATCTAAAAAATTATATTCAGGTCCCTCATAGACTTTTATAATGTTGGTGGTAAAATGTTCGGCATTTACCTTTATGATGGATAAGGACCTTGTTTTTGGCAATAAGTTCTCATGAATGGGCAACATATCATTTTTTTGCAAGCGCTCCGCATTCGTAATGCTTTTATAATAACTCCTGCTTTTTAAAACCATTTCAGTTCGAAATCCTCCACTTATAGCCAGATAACATCTGGCACCGAATACAGGGCGATCAAAAGTCAAGATGTCATCCTTGTGAATTGTAAGTACCTTATTTAATATTGCTTTCTCACCGTTAATTTTAGGTAAAAAGTCAGCACCACTAATACATATATCTAACTGTTTTTCAAATAATAATTTGCAATTACCTAAAGCTATTTCTATTACCGCCTCTTTTGTAGAATTACCTAATAGTTGATTGGCAAGTTGAGCTGTAAACTGATCCATGGCTCCTGATACGGGTACACCAAATTCTCCATACCCATATCTACCGAGATCCTGGATAGAAGAATAAAAGCCGGGTGATATTACTTTAATCATGTAGCCTTTCTTTTTGTAATTTATACATACCATGTGCCACCTGCAATACAATATGTTGATATTCATGAAAATCAATAGGCACAAATTTTATTTTATCTCCTGCCTTGGCAAAACAAGGATTATCAGAGGTCACATTGAAAAATGATATTGGTGAATTGCCTATAATGTTCCATCCACCGGCACTTTGAGATGGATAAATACCAGTTTGAGAGCCTCCAATACCCACTGATCCTTTTGCGACATTCAATCTTGGACTCGCTTTTCTTGGAAAATGTAAACGCTTATCCATACCTCCTAAATATAAAAACCCAGGTAGAAAACCTATAAAATAAACCGTATAAATGGCAGAGGTATGTAAGTAAATTATCTCATCAATTGTTAACTTTTTAATTTCTGATATTTCTTGCAAATCAATACCGAAATCGTCATCGTAACACACGGGAATATTCCATAGATAATTCTGCTCGGTTGTTGATTGATTTTTTTGCTCTTTTATTGATTTTAGGGTCAAAATTTCGTCATAGATATTTTCTATAGTACTATTATATATAATTGTTAATGAGTTATATGTGTTGATTATATCAACTATTACTTTAATATTATTTTTTTTAATTTTATTTTTAAAAATGATGATGTCTTTTAGAATATTTTCATCAATTTTCGCAGGCCATTCTATTAAAATTGCCTGATTTCCATAAGGTTTATATGTAACATTTAAGTGCCCCAATTATTCAATTTTTATACCTTTTTCAAGAAATTTTTGAGAGATGTATTTTAAGATTTCCACCGCATTCGAATTGTCACCATGGATACAATATGTATCAGCTTTTATGGCTACTTCTACTCCACTAATGGTCTTCACTTTTTTATGGATGATCATTTTTAGTAAATGTTCCAACAGCAGATCTCGATCCGTAATGATGGCATTTTCATTTGTTCTAGAAACTAAGGTTAGGTTTTCGTTATAATTTCTATCAGCGAAAGCTTCTACCTTGATCTTTACATAATACTTTAAAGCTAATTTTTCTAATATTGAATTATAAGGAACATATAGAACAGCATTATGAACGGTGTTTTTTACAGCCAGAAGTATAATTTGAGCGGTCTTAGTATCTATCGCTGCCTGGTTATAAAGTGCACCATGGGCTTTCACATGATATAATTTAGCCCCCAAACGCTTCGCATGTGTGTTCACCAAGTTAATTTGATCCTCTAAACTTTGCTGTAAAGCTTTTTTGTCAAGATCCATTACTTTTCGACCAAAGTTCTTTCGATCAGGAAATGAGGGATGGGCGCCTATCTTTACATTATTTTTGATGGCTAATCTGATGGTTTCAATTATCGTGGTATCATCACCGGCATGCGCTCCACAGGCGATACTACAGGAAGAAATAAAGGGCATCAACGCCGCTTCGTTACCCAAACCTTCGCCAACATCACAATTAATGTCTACTGAATAGCTCATTGCCAAATATTAAATACCTTAAAGATACTTTTTAATCCTAAAAAAACGGTAATTACCAAAATGATAACCCCTAAGCCATTTTGAAAAGTAGTATTTTTAAATCTACCTAATATCGATTCTTTATTCATGATCCAGATCAAAAAACCGGCAATTATGGGTAATAATATCCCATTGGCGACTTGTGCAAATTTGATGATCTCGATGGGTTTAATATCTAAAGAAGAAAAGAAAACACCCAATATTAATATGATAATCCAAACAGCTCGAAATTTTTTTGATCTTAAATTCCCCTCCCAACCCAAACATCCTGTCGCCACATAAGCAGCTGCCAAAGGGGCAGTGATGGCAGAAGTGATACCTGCAGCAAAAAGGCCCATGGCTAGAAAATATTTTGAAAAGTCGCCATATAAAGGTGCTAATCCTTTGGCGAGATCAGAAGCATTTGAAACTTCTGTTGCTTGAATCGCGGAAGCCGAAACTATGATAGCCATCGAGACTATACCTCCCAATATGATCGAGATAAAAGTGTCATTTCTGGCCTTTCCCAGATCGTCTGATGATCTCCATCGCTCTTTTACGAGTGATGCATGAAGAAATAGGTTATAAGGCACCACGGTGGTTCCTATTAACCCAACAATAATTAATAGGCTTTTCTTGGGAAAACTCGGCACAAAAGATCCTTTTAAGACAGCCAGCATATCTGGTTTTGTGATAATAGCGGTAATTAAGAAAGAAAAACTCATCAAGAGCACCAAGGCAATCAAGGCTCTTTCGAGGAATTTATAATTCCCGATATACAATAAAATAAAAGCGATGATTCCGATGACAACGCTCAAAATATTTAATGAATAGCCCCCAATATCTATTTTATTATTGGGTACAATGGTTTCTAATCCCAGAATACCACCACTGATATTTCCTGCTTCATAAGCCGCATTCCCAATTACAATTGCGGAAAGTATTAAAATAATGGTCACTTTTCTGACCACGGGATTTTTAATTTCTTCTCGAATAACTTCTGATAGGCCCTTTTGTGAGATAATTCCCAACCGCGCTGCCATTTCTTGTAATACTATGGTGGCGATGATGGATAAAACCATGGCCCACAACAAAGCTAAGCCAAAATTTACACCTGCCAACGTGCATAGAGTAATGGTTCCCGGACCAATAAAAGCGGCTGCAACCAAGGTTCCCGGACCAATATTCTTAATCCATTTTTTAATCATTCTCTATAGAATTCAAGGCATAAATAGCAAAGCTGCCTAACCAATGTCCGCCTTCATAGCTATCATCTACTATACTTGGTAAAGAATAATTGATATGCTGATTGGCAATATTCTTTAGATGGTCGAACTCCGGCAGATCCTCAGCTATTTTATTGAAGCTCCATGCCCGCGAAAAATTAACACCATCAAGATGTACCAATTTGCCATCTGTTCTGTCTGAAACCATTCCAGGGGCTAATTCAAAATTGACATCTTTTAATTGAGGTAAAAATTTGTCTATCCATAATCTAAATTCATCCAATGGAAGTAC
>CBDUPN010000092.1:0-7406 GCA_965369125.1 uncultured Aureibaculum sp.
TAGAACATTTAGGAACCAAACCAAATGTATATTATTTACCTGCAGTGAACAGGCAGTTCCCGCTTGAAAGAGGATTTGATGTTGATGAGGAAATCATAGAACGATATAAGGATGTTCCTTATGTTCAGAAATTGAAAAAAGAAGGAAAAATTTAACTCGAATAATTCTTAATTATGGATCATATCATTAAAAGAAAAAAAGAATTGGTTAAAGAGTTTTCGCCAATGTTAGCCAGTTTTAGTCTTACATCTAAAGTTTGGATCGGCTTTTTAATTGCGGTAATAGCTTTAGGTTTATATGCCTTTGTACTGCAAGTACTTAAAGGACACGAGGTAACAGGAATGAGAGATAATGTGGTATGGGGTATCTATATCATCAATTTTATATTCTTTGTTTGCCTAAGTTATTCTGGTGCTTTTATTGCAGGCATCTTGCACTTTTTTAAAACACCATGGAAAAATTCTGTCTTGAGAATTGTCGAGATCATCACGGTTCTTTCATTAATTATTGGCCCAATTTTTATTTTGTTATGTATTGGCCGATTGGATAGATTGCATTATCTATTTATTTATCCCAGAATTCAATCTCCTATCACCTGGGATATCATCGCTATTATGACGGATCTAATAGGTTGTTTTATTTACTTGTATTTAACGTTTATACCAGATTTCGCCATTCTTAGGGATAATTGTGAGAATGTGCCGAATTGGAGAAAAAAATTATATAAATTTTTAGCCATTGGTTATCAGGATACACCCACTCAACGTGAAACATTGCATAAAATAACAAGAACCATGTCTGCAATGATCATTGCATTGGCAATTATTGCCTATAGTGTATTGGCGTGGATATTTAGTTTAACAGTTCAGCCCGGATGGAACAGCAGTATTTTCGCACCGTACTTTATAGTGGCAGGTTTATACTCTGGAGTTGGTGTTATTATTATTTCTATGTACCTGATTCGAAAATATTTCAAATTAGACCATTATATTAGAAAAATACATTTCATTGGTGCCGGGATCATACTACTCGTTATTTCTTTACTCTTTGGATATTTTACCTTTAGTGAATATTTTTCCAGATGGTTTAGTCATAAAGTTCATGACATCAATTTACTAGATACCTTGTTCAACAAATATTTCTGGGAATTTATTTTCGCAAACTATATAGGAGTTTTAGTACCCATAATCATTCTATTCTTTAAGAAATTCAGAACCATTAAATCTATCACTTTTGCAGCTGTTATAGGAGTTGTAGGTCTATGGTTTAACAGATACCTGATCGTGGTACCAACCTTGGAAACGCCATATTTACCAATTCAAGATACGAGACCTGAATTTATAGAATACTCAGCCACATGGATAGAATGGTCCTTGAGTTTTGCAGGCGTAGCTGCTTTTGTTTTGTTCTTTATGTTGATCATGAGACTTGTTCCGATCATCCCAATGTCAGGAATCATCGATTATGAAAGAGATCAAAAGAGAAAACCTAAAATGTCAACCCAAAATTAAAAATAATGAAAACTACTTTTTTTAGATATTCAGTATTGATATTATTAACGGGGTTCTTAATAAATACCAATAGTTTAGCACAAGAAAATGATGCCGATAATTATAAAATGTTGTTCAGATTTAAAACTGTAAAACAACATGATAATTCCAGGTTGCTAGAAGTAAGCTTTATTGGTCAGAATAAAGAAGACAGAAAAGACAAAATACCAGTCTACGATGCCGAAATAAAGTTTTATAATATTTCCGGCGATAATGAAGCCTTATTAGGCGCTGCAAAAACAAACAAAGAGGGGATTGCCAATATCACCCTGCCTGTTGATCAATCTTATTTAAGTGATGAGGATGGGTTTATTAATTTTACAGCAAGATTTGAAGGTTCTGATGCCCTGGATGAGGAAGAAGATGAAATCCTTATCAAAGACTTGTTTTTAGAATTAAATTTAGCCGAAATTGATAGTGTAAAAACAGTGTTGGTTAAGGCGAATTTGAAAGATAGCCTGGGGGTAGAAACTCCTGTTGCTGAACTAGATATCATTATATCAGTAGGCGGTATGCTTTCTAAAATGAAACTCGAAGAAGATACGCTTGAAGATGGTGAATTCGAATTTAAATTTCCAACTGATCTGCAAGGTGACGCCGATGGGAATGTAACGGTATATGCCATAATAGACGATCATGATGAATTCGGTAATGTGGTACAAAAACAAACCATCAATTGGGGTATATTTAATAAAGAAGAAAGCGAAGCTTCTAATACATTATGGTCTGAAGCTGCACCTATTTGGATGTATGTAGTATTAACTATTTTACTCGTAGGTGTGTGGGCCAATTATGTTTATACAATTATTAACTTATTGAAAATCAGAAAAGAAGGAAAACAATTAGAATTAAATGCAGAAAATTAAAAATAATTTAAAGAGAATAGTATCTTTGGTACTGTTTTTGAATCATATTAATTATCAATCAAAAAAAACAATATAAAATGAAAACATTCAAATTTTTAATGATCATCGGAGTTCTGTCTTTTGCCTTATACTCTTTCACTACTTTAGATCAAGACGAGTGGAAAGTGCCAGCAAAATATGAAAGTATGAAAAATCCTACTGACCCGAAAACCGATTTAGATATTGGTAAATCATTATACTCAAAACATTGTAAATCTTGTCATGGTAAAGAGGGTCTGGGTGATGGCACCAAGGCTGATGAAGTTGAAGGAGATCTTGGAGATTTTTCTAGTGCCAAATTCCAAAAACAATCGGACGGCGCTATTTTTTACAAAAGCTATATTGGCAGGAAAGACATGCCAAATTATGAAAAGAAAATGAGCGAAGAAGATGCATGGCTGGTTGTAAATTATATTAGAACAATGGCAGAATAGTAAGAGATCATTTTGTTCAATAAAAAGAGGGCGTTAATTTAAATTGACGCCCTCTTTTTATTGAAATTGAATTAAACTATTCCAATAATAACTTTTCTACAAATTGTGAACCATCGAGTAATCTAATTTTAATAATATAAAGAGCCTTTGATAGACCAGAAACATCCAATGACTCAATATAATTTGACGAAATTAACTTTTTACCACTAATATCGAAAACTTCAATTTTAAAAACTTGATTTTGTAAAAAATCTGATAATATTATTCTATCGTGCGCAGGGTTTGGATAAAAAACTCCCTTTTTTACATGATCATGCTGAGTAACTGCCAGTGTATTTTGTAAATCATACAAAAAAACAGCTCCATTTGCCGACATATTGTTACCATGCCAATTTGGAGCTCCAATACTTATTCTATTGCCCTGTAAGCTTATATTTCGAAAGCCATAATTAAAAATCTCTAAACCATCTTCGTAATTGGGTTTTAGCGTTAACTTTTTAGTCCAAATAGAATTGTTATCTTTAACAAATAGTGTTGCCTCTTCCTGAAATGAGCCTACCAGTATTTTTTCATTATCAATACTTATTCCTAATGCATAATTTCTGCCAGGTTCGTTTGGATATGATAAAGTGGTAAGATCTTCCCATTGATTCTCTATATATTCATATAAATAAACATTATAAATAGATCCAACAGCTAATAAATTTTCGGATAATCCAACGGATTGTCCGTATGCTGATCCCACGCCTTCTATAATACCGCTTTCAATCCAATTTTCATTATCATATAAAAAGGTGTAAACAGCGCCTAATTTAATTCCATTAGAGTTTAAATAAGCAGCGTCTGTCATTACGATAACATTATTAAATAGAGCAATTTCCATATGATTTGATCTAACATCATTTGAAGGCTCGAGTTTGGCCTTTTCCAACCAAACACCATTCTCTTTTTCAAAAAGATAAGCTGTTTTTTTACCTACACCAAAATCAGGATTATTAGAAACTAAAATTCGGTTATTACTGCAAGAAATCCTGTAGCCAAATCTAGTATTAGATAAAGCATCAGAAGCTATTAATCTAGTAGATTGATTCCATCGTGTACCATCAAACTCGAAGATATATACAGCTCCGACACTATTATTATGACCAGGAGCACTTATGAAGGCAATATTATTATATAGATCAACTTTATAACCAAAAGCACCATTAAATGTTCCTGTACCATCATTAGGAGCAAGTTTCTGTTCTAATTCCCAACTACTACCATTTAGTTTATAAACAAAAGCAGCACCTGTTTCACCAAATTCACTCTCATCACCTATAGCGCCTATTAACACTTTATCTTCATATATCGCAGTATCATAACCGAATTTATCATTTACATTAAAATTACTATTATCAGGTGAAGTAATAATAGTTTCTTCCTGAGAATTGGCTTTGAGATTAATAAAAAAAATAGTTAATATAACGTATAAAAGTGTAGTTCTTTTTTTCATTTTTCATTAAAAATAATTAATTAAATCCATTCCCTAGGATCCTTCAATACAATTATCAATTTTTCCTCATCACTTCCGTTTTGAGGATGATGGTCATACACCCATTGCACTTTTGGGGGTAAGCTCATTAATATACTTTCTATTCTGCCATTTGTTTTTAAGCCGAATAAGGTTCCCTTATCATGTACTAAATTGAATTCCACATACCTGCCACGCCTAATTTCCTGCCAGTTCTTGTGGCTTGAGGCATAAGGCATATCATTTCTCCGCGCTACAATTGGTATATATGCTTGTAAAAAACTATTCCCAACTTCGGTAACAAAATTGAACCAATCTTCCATAGTCATTTGTTCTGTGGCTTTACAGTAATCAAAGAACAATCCTCCAATACCTCTAGCCTCGTTTCGATGGGCATTCCAGAAATAGGCATCACATTTCTTCTTAAAATTCTGATAAAAGGATGGATTATGTTTATCACAAGCATTTTTACACACCTGGTGAAAATGTTTTGCGTCTTCCTCAAATAAATAATAAGGCGTTAGATCCTGACCCCCGCCAAACCATTGGTCCAAAATATCTCCTTTCTTATCATACATTTCAAAATAACGCCAATTGGCATGCACCGTTGGTACCAATGGGTTTTTTGGATGAATTACCAAACTTAAGCCGCAGGCAAAAAAGTCTACTTCACCCACGTTGAAATAGGCTTGCATAGATTTCGGTAATGCACCATGAACAGCAGAAATGTTAACACCGCCTTTTTCAAACACCAAGCCGTCTTCAATTACCCTGGTTCTTCCCCCTCCTCCTTCAGGCCTTTCCCAAATATCTTCACGGAATTTAGCCTTTCCATCTATTTCTTCAAGCTTCGTACAAATAGTATTTTGTAGGTTTTCGATATACTGGTAAAATTGATCTTTCATTTGTTTAGTCTGTAATATACACCAATAGTTTTGGACTGTCTTTTATGTCATCTTCAGATGTGACTTTTACACTTGCATTTAGTTTTTCGGTAAGGTAATTTATTAAATAGTTGGTGTTAAGTTTCTTTTGCCCATTATATAAATCCAAATACAAGCACCTGCCTACGTTATTATTATGTAGATCCATGGCCCTTGCCAGGGCTTTGTTCGGCGAGAACTCTTCATGCCAATCTGTAGTCATCTTTGCCCATGTAACTGCTTTATTAATATCATTTTTCCACTTTACACACTCATTGCAAATAAGCATATTCCATAATGCATGTCTAAATGCATTTGCTTTTCCTGTTAAATGATGCGTTTTTGGATAGCGTTTCTCGGTGGTATTATAACTTATAAAAGTAGCCTTAATGGTTGGCAGGACAAATAATGGCCTTTTAAAAAAAAGAATTCCAATACTTTTTAATTGAGTAAACTTTAAAGATCTTATTAATTTCCAAAAAGACATAAAGTTGTAATTACTTAGGCTTTGTATTCCTTCACGGCATCTATAAATGCTTTTGCATTATCTAAAGGAATATTTGGTAAAATACCATGACCTAAATTTACAATGTATTTGTCTTTACCAAACTCATTGATCATTTGAGTTACCATTTTCTTAATAAGCGCTGGTGGAGACAATAGTCTTGCCGGATCAAAATTTCCTTGTAAAGTTATATTTCCCCCCGTCAAATATCTTGCGTTTCTTGCTGAAATGGTCCAATCAACACCTAGGGCAGATGCATTAGATTTAGCCATTTCTCCTAAAGCAAACCAGCAACCCTTGCCGAAAGCAATTACAGGTGCGTCATCTTTTAAAGCTTCGATGATCTGATTGATATAATACCAGGAAAATTCCTGATAATCTACAGGAGATAACATTCCGCCCCATGAATCAAATATCTGAACTGCATTAACCCCTGCCTTTACTTTTTCCTTAAGATAGGCAATGGTTGTATCTGTAATTTTTTGCAATAACTGATGAGCGGCTGCCGGGTTGGTAAAACATAATTCTTTCGCTTTGTCGAATGTTTTACTGCCTTGCCCTTGTACGCAATAACATAATATTGTCCATGGAGAACCGGCAAAACCTATTAATGGAATCTCATCATTCAGCATTTGCTTTGTTACTTTGATGGCATCCATTACATAACCCAGTTCCTCATGAATATCAGGTATAATCACTGAATCTACATCTTTTTGAGTTCTTATTGGTTTTGGCAGCCAGGGTCCAACGCCCGATTTCATTTCAACCTCAATATTCATGGCCTGCGGAACCACTAAAATATCAGAAAATAATATGGCGGCATCCATACCATATCTTCTTATAGGCTGCACTGTAATTTCACTGGCCAATTCTGGCGTTCGACATCGTGTAAAAAAATCATATTTTTCACGAATGGCTATAAATTCAGGTAAATAACGTCCTGCCTGGCGCATCATCCAAACCGGGGGACGATCTACGGTCTCACCCTTTAGTGCTTTTAAAAATAAGTCGTTTTTGATCATTATCTTGTATCGAGTATTTGGTCTCTTGGTAACTAGTACTAAAGACTTTATTGTTTTTGTAAATGTTTCTCCAATTACTAACTACTTTTCCCTACTTTTTCCATTGCCTTGTTTATGGCCTTAGTTGTCTTCTCCATATCCTTTTCGGTCAATGCAGAAGATAAAAACCAGGCTTCAAACTGGGATGGTGGTATAAAAACACCTTCTTTTATCAGCTCCCAAAAAAATATGGAAAATTGCTTTGTATTACATTTCTGGGCATCCGCAAAATTAGAGATAGGTTGACTTGAAAAGAAAGGGTTGAGCATTGAACCAAATTTATTAACAATAAGATCAATGTTGTGTTTTTTGGCTGCTTCCAATAATATGACTTCTAGCATACTACCCAATTCATCAAATTTTTGATAAGGATCTTGCCTTTTAAGTTCTTTTAAGGTTGCTATGCCCGCTGCCATAGCTATAGGATTTCCTGATAAAGTTCCAGCCTGGTACATAGCTCCCAAAGGGGCTACCATTTCCATTATTTCATTTCTAGCTCCATAAGCACCTACCGG
>CBDUPN010000093.1:0-6891 GCA_965369125.1 uncultured Aureibaculum sp.
GACCTAAAATTCCGGCACCGTCTTTTAAAACATTATCGTCAATACCACCACCACCAAGAATACTACCCAGATTGTCAAGGATGCTACCACTATGCTTTTCATTTCCTAAGGCATTAAGCAATCCTGAAGCACCTTCTGGCGTTTTTGCATTATTCTTCATTGCACCTAAAATCAACGGAAGTGCAGCACTTAAGGCTGTGCTGGTCTTATTTTTATCTTGCCCTAATTGTTTACTGGTTCCTTCGATGAGGGTTTTACCCATATCGCTATTTAATAGATCTAAAATACTTGCCATTTTACTTTTTTAATTGGTTTATAATAAGGTTTGCAATATACAACAATCTGTTCTATGAATAAGTGGGATAGGATATCAATTTTTTGAGGATTCGAGGGAAATACCATTATTTTTTATTTGGGCTTATTTTTTTATCTTTCAACGAATTTAAAAAAATACTTAATGAAAAAATTGGCGCTTCATTGGCAAATACTATTGGGAATGGTTTTGGGAGTTGTTGTTGCATTGTTGATGACGAATATCGAAGGCGGTAAGGAAATTATTAGAGATTGGATCAAGCCTTTTGGAAGTATTTTTATAAATGCCCTCAAATTAATAGCCGTACCATTGATCTTAGCTTCCTTAATTAAAGGAGTGTCTGATTTAAAAGATATTTCCAAACTTTCTAAAATGGGCGGCCGTACAATTTTCATTTATATTTTAACAACCATAATGGCGGTTTCAATTGGACTCTTGTTGGTGAACGTCATAAAACCTGGAAATTCAATTTCAGAAACTACCAGGTTGGAAATGGTTGAAAATTATAGCGGCGATACCGCAAAATATAAAGAAGATGCTAAAAAACAAAAAGAAAGCGGGCCTTTACAGGCCTTAGAAGATCTGGTGCCTGAGAATATTTTTGGTGCAGCAAGCGATAATAGAAATATGCTTCAGGTAATATTTTTTGCAATATTTTTTGGTATCGGTTTGATCCTTATTCCAGAGAAAAAATCAAAAGCCGTTAAAAATTTCTTCGATGGTTTTAATGAGGTAATTTTAAAAATGATCGATCTTATTATGTTGGCTGCACCTTATGGAGTTTTTGCATTGTTAGCGTCGCTAGTTGCCGAATCGCCGAGCTTAGATCTGTTTAAAGCCTTAGGATGGTACGCGTTTACAGTGGTCTTAGGATTGGCATTAATGGTTGTTTTATATAATACTATTGTGTTTTTATTTACAGGGAAGAAACCTAATTTTTTTATGAAAGGAATTGCACCCGCGCAGTTATTGGCATTCTCAACAAGTTCAAGTGCTGCCACATTACCGGTTACGATGGAGCGGGTTACCGAGCATTTGGGTGTTGAAGAAGAAGTTTCAAGTTTTGTTTTGCCCATAGGCGCAACCATCAATATGGATGGAACCAGTCTTTATCAAGCTGTAGCAGCCGTATTTATCGCACAGGCATTCGGTATGGATCTGGACTTTGGTACCCAATTGGGAATTATTGCCACCGCCACATTGGCTTCTATTGGAAGTGCTGCCGTACCCGGTGCAGGAATGGTAATGCTCGTAATCGTTTTGGCCCAGGCTGGAATACCAGAAGCCGGATTGGCATTGATCTTTGCGGTAGACAGACCACTGGATATGTGTAGAACAGTGGTAAATGTTACAGGAGATGCTACTGTTTCTATGATGGTAGCTAAATCTGTTGAAAAATTGGGAGAGCCCCATGTTAAAGATTGGGATGACTTTTATCCCAAAAAAAAATAATAAATTTTTGAATCATAGAATCCTTAGCTATATGAATATTTGTTTTTTAATGTACCCCTGGGAAAATATAAAACCCGAAAATGATACCAGCCTGGCACTCATTAAAGAATGCGTAAAAAGAGGTCATGGTGTTGCAACTTGTACACCGGCCAACTTAACCATTAGGAATAGTGTCACAAACGCGTTCTGTACGGTTGTTGGCAGGATGGACGTCGTGCCTAAAAACCTTAAGACCTTTTATAATAAAGCCAAATTAAGAGAAGAAATGTTACCATTGGCAGGTTTTGATGTCATTTTTATGCGAGCAGAACCACCTCTAGACCCAATAATGCTAAATTTTTTAGACTCGGTTAAGGAAGACGTGTTTATCATCAATTCTTTGGAAGGCATGCGTGAGGCTAATAACAAACTTTATACGGCAGCTTTCGGAGATTCACATAGCAATATCATCCCTGCAACGCATGTATCGAAAAATAAGGATTATCTAATTCAACAGATAAAAGATTCGAAATCAGATAAAATGATCTTGAAACCGTTAAACGGGTTTGGCGGTTCCGGAGTTATTTTAATAGAAAAATCTGCCATGTCTAATATTAAATCTTTATTGGATTTTTATATTACAACTTCTGATGGATCTTCTAATTATGTGATCTTGCAAGATTATATCGAAGGCGCAGACCAGGGGGATGTAAGAATATTACTACTAAATGGAGAGCCTATCGGGGCTATGCGCAGGGTTCCGGGGAGCGATGACCACCGCTCTAATGTCTCAGCAGGAGGCTCTATTATAAAGCATACATTAACTAAAGAAGAATTGGCTTTATGTAAGCAAATAGGACCTAAGTTAGTAAATGACGGACTCTTTTTTGTTGGCATTGATGTTATTGGAGGTAAATTGGTTGAGGTGAACGTGATGAGTCCTGGTGGCATAACTTATATGAATAAAGCCTATAAAATCAAATTGGAAGAAAAGGTCATTGATTTTGTTGAGGCAAAAGTTTTGGATAAACTCGAAGCTTTTAACCGACGCTCGAGATTAAGAAAAACGGTTGAAGATGCTTAAAAATGTCTAAGAATATTATCATATCAGAACCATTAGTTTCTGTGGCCTGGTTATGGCAGCATTTTGATGCGCAAAACCTCATCGTTCTTGATGCCAGCATACCTAAAGTTACTGCAGAAAATATTTCTCTGGATAATACGATCAAAAGCCAGATAAAAGATGCAAGATTTATGGATCTTGATAATGAATTTTCTGATACTACAGCCATGTTTCCTAATACGATGCTCACTCCAGAAAATTTCCAGGTCGCAGCCAGAAAATTAGGGATTCATAAAAATAGTGCTTTGGTGGTTTATGACGATCTGGGTATTTATTCGAGTCCGCGTGCCTGGTGGATGTACAAAACCATGGGCCATGATAATATTGCTGTGTTGGATGGTGGATTACCAGAGTGGAAAAAGAAGAGCTTACCTTTTGAAGATCGAAAGAAATACGTTGGAGAACAAGGAGATTTTGTAGCACATTATAGAAGTTCAATGATTTGTGATTATCGTGAAGTGCTGAGATCTATTAACGATGATAGCACTTTGGTAATAGATTCAAGATCAGAAAATAGATTTTTTGGTGTAGACCCGGAACCACGAGAGGGTGTTAGGGGTGGCCATATTCCAAAATCTAAAAATATTCCTTATTCATTATTGCTCGATGAAAATAAAATGGCTTCTAGAGAAAGGATTGATGAATTATTTGGCGACCTACCTAAACAAGGAGAAAAGCTTATTTTTTCTTGTGGTTCAGGAATTACAGCCTGTGTACTTGCATTAGGCTCAGAAATGATTGGATTGAGAGATAAAAGCGTTTATGATGGGTCCTGGACAGAATGGGGCAGCCTGACCGAATTACCTTTAGAGAAATAATATTTTATTGTTATGTTAAGACTTTCGATAGATGAAATGCTAAAGAAGATAGAGACTCAAGAGACCTTCGAGGCAGTCGCTGAAGATTATTCATTCACCTTAAAAATTGATAAATATGTTCACTATGTATGTGGTGCCGTTCATGACGGTCATCATTTCAGACGTGAATTATGGGATAACTGCCTGCATTCTGAATACGACCGCTGGTTTGAAGAAGATCCGGCAACGAAAGATATGATACGATCACATCCTATAGTAATTGCAGGGCTCGATTCCCGTTTTGAGTATGATCTAAACAGAAGTCCGGAAACGGCGATTTATACCGATGCATGGGGGAAAAAACTCTGGCGCAAACCATTATCTGATGATATGATTAAAAAGAGCCTATCCAAACATGCCAATTTTTACAAGGTTACACATGCACTTATTAAAAAATTGGAAGAATTGTTTGGCATTTGTATCGTTTATGATATGCATTCTTATAATTGGAGAAGATGGGACCGGGAAGTTCCTACTTGGAATTTAGGAACTTCAAACATAGACAATGAGCGATTCGGAAAGGCTGTTAAGGGCTGGAAGGAAATGCTCGGTAGAATGATACTTCCTAATGGCTTAGTTTCTAACTGTGAAATCAATAATACTTTTCAGGGTAACGGATATTTCTTGAAATTCATTACTCAGAATTTTAAAAATACCTTAGTTTTGGCGACTGAAGTTAAAAAGATCTACTGCGATGAAGTAAATCAGATAATGTATCCCGAAGTGGTGAATGCCATTAAAAGATCATTAAAAAAGGATCTAAAATCTCACGCCAAGTCTTTTTATAAGCAATATTCATAATATATTAGTCAGAATGCAGCAAGCAAAAGTAGCCAATAAGGCACTCATAGAGATTGACACTTATTTAGATAGGTTAGTTCAAAAAATTGAATTATTGAGCTATATTAACCCTACTAATATAGAAGAACAAAAAGAAAAGTTTTTTGCTTCTAAATATTTATCAGAACCTGTATTTACCTATCCTCAGATAGATTTTGATAAGTTTAAGTTGCATAGGGAAATGTTTACCTTGCCGATCGAAAAGATCGAAGATGAGGTACTTAAACATCTCTATGAAGACATCATTTATTTTTATTCCGGATTAATTCAATGTATTGAAACAATAGGTGAGGGAAGAAAATTCTATTATAATAGCTTGCGATCGTTTGGTACTCCAACTGAGCAGGATGTTGAAAACGCAAAGTTCATATTACATTTTGATGACGAGAAACCCACGGAAGATGATGTGCCTAAATACTCAACATTTGAAGCAGAAGAAAAATTTAGATCTTATTCTAAACGTTATGACTTTACCTATGACATAAGATATTCAGATAAAATGTCTGCCATAGCGATGGTCTTAAATAATATTCAAACCTTAGTCCTTAGCACACAACATAAATTTTCGGATAGTGATTTAGCAATTCTTACAAATCATGAAATTGGTGTTCATATGGTCACAACCATGAATGGTTTATTGCAACCGCTTAAGATCTTTTCTCATGGGCTGCCAAATAACGTAGAAACACAAGAAGGTTTGGCCGTATATTCAGAATATATGTCTGGAAGTTTAACAGTTAAAAGATTGAAAAAATTGGCCTATAGGGTAATTGCCGTTGATAGTTTAGCCAAGGGATATACTTTTTCAAGAACATTTAGATTGCTTCATAATGTATACGATCTGGATAAAGAAACAGCATTTTATATTACGCTAAGGGTGCATAGAGGAGGTGGTTTTACCAAAGATTACTTGTATTTAACCGGTCTTAAAAAAATACTTGATTTTAAAAATGGAGGTAATGACCTAGGTTTATTACTAACAGGTAAGGCCTCGTTAGAATATGCAGACCAAATAGACTACTTAATAAATAAGAAATATGCTGTGCCTTCTAAATATATTACAGATTCCTACGCGCAGAATAACAACATAAACATAACCATCGACTTCATCATAAAGAGTTTAAAATAAAATATATTCAGGATTTATTGACCTAGCATTGTTTTTATCTAAAAGGAATGTAGATTTTCAATAGATAATAACACCTTGAAGAATATGAAGTTAAAAGCAATAAAAGGCATCTTTTTATTAAATCAATTAAACTCACCGAAAACCATGAATTTTAAAAATCCTTAAATTCTCTATTGCCTTGTATTATCTAATTATATAAGTTTGAGTTGTATTTCGTATTAATTCTCGAATGCTTTGCACACCTTACCACCTCGTGCACGGTATTTAAAAATCACAATTAGTAAAATTATTTTGTAAAAACATTTATTTAAATGTTTGTTTAATTAAAAATTTATTTGCCTATGGTATTATAAAAAATTACGTTTATTTCACATATTGGTATAGCTTATATCTAAGCATTATACACTCACTATTTAAGTCTTGAAGCACACTAATGAGATGTTATTTTCTACAAAAAAATAACATAGGAAATTTGCATCTCAATTTAAAACTAAAAAATTGATTTAAGTAATTGATAAAGAGATAGTTATGTGAAAAAAACAACAAAAAAAGCTCATTTCCTTTCTTCCCTAAGAAGGAATTCTGTAACCAGGAATTCTAAAAATTAAATAATAATAATTTAAAAATTTAGAATCATGAAAAAATTAGTTTTAACATCAGTAGTAGTATTATTAGGGATAGTAGGATTTGCACAAACAAGTGCCAATGCACCACAACGATTAAAATATGTAACCACGGGTCCAGATGGTTCAGTAGCCATGACAGTGGTAGACGATTCAGTAGCAGATAATATCAAACTCGAATCAGCAGATAATTTTTATAAATATGAGATATTAGAGCCAACCACCAGCGAGGCCATTTATAGGTCTGATAATAAAGGTAAGAAGGCCATCATAGATAAAGATAAGTTAGCTGCCGGTACTTATAACTTAAGATTATATACTTCAAGTTTTGTAATCACATCTAAGATCACCATTACAGCTTCAAGAAAAATGCGTTCATTATTGCAAGCAAACGAAGATATCATTGCATCAAGAGATTAATATCGTATGAAAACAATATGCAAATATCAGTTCTTCCCTAAGAAGGAATTCTCTAACCAGGAATTCTAAGAATTAAATAATAATAATTTAAAAATTTAACATCATGAAAAAATTAGTTTTAACATCAGTAGTAGTATTATTAGGGATAGTAGGAT
>CBDUPN010000094.1:0-6890 GCA_965369125.1 uncultured Aureibaculum sp.
GCCATGTTTGGAGGGATTCCAACCGATAAATTGGGAAGAAAGAAAACCCTGATCTGGATTGGTGTTTTTTACACGGTTTCTGCCTTAGGATCGGCTATGGTCAATGATCCTTACACCTTTGCTTTTTTTAGATTTTTAGGTGGATTGGGTGTTGGTGCATCCACCATTGCGGCGCCTGCCTACGTTTCAGAAATAGCACCCCCTAAAGATAGGGGTAGGCTCGTTGCCCTATATCAATTTAATATTGTATTGGGAATCTTAATAGCCTTCTTCTCTAATTACTTATTAAGCAACATTGGAGAGAACGCCTGGCGATGGATGATAGGGGTAGAGGCAATTCCGGCAGTCATCTACACTTTGTTGGTATTTACAGTTCCTAGAAGTCCTAGATGGTTATTATTAAAGGGAAGGGATAATGAAGCTACCCGTACATTAAAAATATTGTATCCCGATAAAAATGTCGATGAGGTGATTACCGAAATAAAGGCAAGCCAGTCAACCCATGTCGATAGCAAGGAAACCATCTTTATGAAAAAGTATCGTTTTCCACTCACATTGGCTTTCTTAATCGCTTTTTTTAATCAATTTTCGGGAATCAATGCCTTTTTATATTATGCGCCCCGAATTTTTCAAGAAGCAGGACTTGGTGAGAGTACCGCTTTATTGAGTAGTATTGGTATTGGACTTACGAATTTAGTGTTTACGCTTGTAGGCGTGGCACTCATAGACCGGTTGGGTAGAAAACCATTGATGTTTATTGGTTCGATAGGATATATTATATCCTTATCATTGGTAGCGATGGCCTTCTTTTTAAACTGGGAAGGGATGGCTGTGCCCATATTCTTATTCATTTTTATTGCCTCACATGCCATTGGGCAGGGTGCTGTGATTTGGGTATTTATTTCTGAGATTTTTCCTGATCATCTTAGAGCAACTGGCCAGTCATTTGGTACTTCAACACATTGGATTTTGGCCGCGATTATTCCATCATTGGTGCCATTTTTATTTGCTGAAATAGGGGCAGGGGTAGTATTTGCCATTTTTGCCTTTATGATGGTGCTGCAATTGATATTTGTCATTTTTATGATGCCGGAAACCAAAGGGGTTTCCTTAGAAGAATTAGAGAAAAAACTAGTTAAAGAATAATTTATGCCAACTATAACCTGTTTTGGAGAGGTCCTCTGGGATGTTTTTCCAACCCATAAAAAAATTGGAGGCGCACCTTTGAATGTGGCTTTAAGATTGAATTCTTTTAAAAATACGACCTATATAATAAGTAGTGTAGGAGATGACAGCGATGGGCAAGAGGTGTTGCAGTATATTCGAGATCACGGGATGATAACCTCGTCTATACAGATCGATAAAATGCATAAAACAGGACGAGTTCTTGTTACCTTGAACGATAAAGGTTCTGCAACTTATGAGATAGAATATCCGGTAGCCTGGGATAATATCAAGGCTACTGAAGAAGCGATAGACATGGTGAGATCCTCTGACGCATTAATTTTTGGCAGTTTGGCCTGTAGAGATGAGGTAAGTAAAAGTTCACTGCTAACATTATTACCTTATGCCAAGATGAAAGTATTCGATGTAAATCTTAGGCCGCCATTCTATTCTATGGAATTATTATTAGATCTTATGTCTAAAGCGAGTTTTATCAAACTCAATGACGAAGAACTTATCGAAATTTGCAATGCCTTAAAGGTTGATACAACCTCTATGGAAGAACAAATTAAATTTCTGTCAACCTATACCAATACAGATCAAATATGTGTTACCATTGGCAAACATGGGGCGCTTCTATTATATGATGGCCAGTTATTTAGGAATAAAGGATATAAAGTAAAAGTAGTTGATACGGTAGGTGCCGGTGATTCTTTTTTAGCCACGCTTATTAATAATCTATTAAATAAAAAGGAGCCAGCGCAAGCTTTAGATATGGCTGCTGCAGTGGGTGCAATGGTTGCTGGGAAAGAAGGAGCGAATCCAGTCATAACAAATTCTGAGATCGATGCTTTTAGGTCAAACCCGTCAAATAAGAACGAATAAACGAATTCTACGAAACCGATTTCGTTAAAAAGTTATTAACACGAAATCGATTTCGTAAATTTTAAAATCACCAATATTCACCATTATTTTTATCTTGCGCTCGAATTTTGAGGAATTCAGAACTTATATCGCTTGAAAATACATTTAATTCACTTTTTTGATTTCAATATTGTTAATTCAATAATTAATGTATATTTGCGCTATATTCAATGCATTTCTTAAATAGAAAACTTAACTAATTTAAATAATTATGAAATTCAATTTACTTAAACAATTAATGTTTTTAGGTATTATGCTATCGACTAGTATAATATTTGCACAAACAGTAACTGGAACGGTAACTAGTAATGATGGGCCATTACCCGGAGTAAACGTTATTGTGAAAGGTACAACCAATGGAGTAGTTACAGATTTTGATGGAAATTATTCCATTGATAATGTAGCTGCCGATGCTGTGTTGCAATTTAGTTTTATTGGTTTTGCACCACAAGAAATAGCTGTAAATGGACAAACTGTCATCAATGTATTGTTAGTAGAAGATGCTAACGAACTTGATGAGGTCGTGATCATTGGTTATGGTCAAACAACGGTTAGAGATGCTACCGGATCGGTATCTTCTGTGAAAGCAGACGACTTTAACAAAGGTGTTGCAACAACGGCAGACCAATTGATACAAGGTAGAGTAGCCGGAGTTCAGATTACTACGTCAAGTGGTGAGCCAGGAGCGGCTGCCAATATTAGAATTCGTGGTACCTCTTCGATAAGGGCTGGGAATGACCCTCTTTATGTTGTGGATGGAGTGCCAATTAGTGGTGGTAATACAGCCGCCGGTTCAGACGTTGGTTTAGGAAGACAAAGTGCCAAGAACCCACTGGCGTTTATAAACTCATCTGACATTGCAAGTATTGATATACTTAAAGATGCATCAGCTACTGCTATTTTTGGATCGAGGGGTGCAAATGGGGTAGTAATGATTACTACAAAAAAAGGAAAAAGAGGTAAACCACAAATTAGTTGGGGTTCCTCATTTCAATTTAGCAACATATCAAACCCCCTAGATTTAATATCTGCAAATGATTATCCTTCAATAGCAGGGGCGGCAGGAAATTCAAGCCCAGACTTGGGAGAAAGACTTGATCCTTTGGATGCGATCCTTCAATCTGCTGTTACGCAGCAACATGATTTTTCTTATGGGTCTGGAACAGAATCTGGAAATTATAGAGTTTCCTTAGGTTATCTTGATCAAGAAGGTATTGTTCAGGGAACTGGTCAAGAAAAATATAGTGTTAACTTAAATTTGCAACAAAAAGCTTTTAATGACAAAGTTACTTTTGAAACGAATGTTATTAGTTCTTTTTGGAGAGACGATAGTTCTGCAATTTCTGATAATGTTGGTGCTGAAGGAGATTTAATGTCTTCGGCCCTAAGATGGAATCCAACGCGTCCATTTTATAATGCCGACGGAAGTTTTAATCAACCAAGTGATAATCAAAGAAACCCGCTTGCATTATTAGAGTATTATACTGATATTACTTCTACCTCAAGATTATTAGGATCTTTTTCAGCTACTGTAGATATCACTGAAGGTTTAAAATATAAATTTAACCTTGGTGTAGACAGAGCTGAATCTTTAAGAACTGTGGCGATTTCTTCACTTTTCAATTCTAATAATACTATAGGGAGAGGTATTGCCTCTGTTGAAAATCAATATAATTTTGCTAAATTATTTGAGCACACCTTGTCGTATAATAAGGATTTAAGTGATGACTTAAGTTTGGATGCAGTTGTAGGGTATTCTTTCGGTGCTAATGAGAGTAAAGGGATGAGGACAGTTGGAAGAGACTTCCTTATACCAGATCAGAATACATATATCAAAGATATTGGTTATGCCTCAACCTTTAGTCCTGCAGAACAAAACGCCTATTTTAATCCAACAACTGAATTGCAGTCTTTCTTTGGAAGAGCAAATTTTAACTATAAAGGTAGATATTTAATTACCGCAACCTTAAGGGCAGATGGTTCAAGTAAATTTGGTGAAAATGAACAATATGGTTATTTTCCATCTTTTGGTGCCGCCTGGAGAATTTCTGAAGAAGAGTTTCTGCCTGAAACATTTTCTAATCTTAAGTTAAGGTTAAATTATGGTATTACAGGAAACCAGGAATTTGGAGCCGGTTCTGCTCAAACACAATTCGGACCTACCGGAGATGGATCGGGGATAGAACAAACAAATGTTGCAAATCCTAATTTAAGATGGGAATCAACTATACAATATGGTGTGGGTCTTGACTTTGGTTTTTTAAATGGAAGAATTAATGGTACTGTAGATTATTTTAACAAAAAAACCAGCGATCTACTATTTAGACTTCCGGCGATTCAACCGGCACCTAATGTTAATTACTGGACAAATTTTGATAATATAGAAGTATCTAATTCTGGTGTCGAATTTTCTATTAATGCAAATTTAATTCAAAATGATGATTTTTCATTTGATATAGCTTATAATATGGCGTTTTTGAATAACGAAATTCAAAATGTTTCTCAGCAATTTCCATTAGGGATTCCAACGGGACAAGTTTCAGGGAGAAGCTTAAGTGGTCAGAATTCGCAATTATTGTATGATAACCAACCTCTTTATGCATTTTATCTTCCGATTTTTGAAGGATATGATGGCTCTGGAAATCCTATCTATCAAGATGTGAATGGTGATGGTGTAATAAATCCTAATTTTGGCGGCCCAGGAAGCACTTCAGACAGGGCTTTTGTAGGTGATCCAAATCCGGATATTTCTGTTGGTATTTCTTTAAATGCGAGTTATAAGAATCTTGATTTTAGCGCAAATTTAAACGGTGCTTATGGTCATCAAATTTATGATAATACGGCTGCCGCACTATTTTACAGAGCTGCGCTTGTTGCTGGAGATAACATTATCTATAGTGAATCGAATTCTGATGCCAGTTTGTCTGGAGGCCCATTCTTATCGACAAAAGATCTCAAAAGTGGTGATTTCATGCGATTGAGTAATTTAACAGTCGGGTATACATTAAACTCAGATAGTTTAAAAGCAGATTGGATACAATCTTTGAGATTCTATGTTACCGGACAAAACCTATTTATAATTACACCTTATGATGGTTTTGACCCAGAGGTGAATAAAAATAAAAATGTGGACGACGTACCTTCATTTGGAATAGACTATATGGCCTATCCTAGAAGTAGAGGATTCCTAATTGGGTTAAACGCAAACTTTTAATATAAAAAAAATACGATAATGAAAAAATTAATTTGGATATTATTTATACCAGTCCTTCTTTTAAGCTGTACAGATTTGAAAGAAGAATTGAATGATACCGTAACAGCCGATGTTGCAAGATCAACAGCCGATCCAGCTTCTGTTCTTGAATCAGCTTATCAGGCGGTAAGACCTTTTAATACGCAAGACAATATTTATGTTACGCAATCTCATGTTACGGATGAAATGGCAGGACCAACACGTGGAGGAGATTGGGATGATGCAGGTATTTGGAGAGTATTACATACGCATAATTGGACGAATTCACATCCTTTTATTGGAGCAGGCTATACTACTCTATTAAGTGGAGTATTTAGATCTACCCAGGTATTAGAATTTGATCCTAGCCCACAGCAAGCTGCTGAAGCAAGATTCTTAAGAGCTTTTTTCGCTTTTCATGCCGTTGATAATTTTGGTTTGGTGCTAGGGAGAGAGCCTGGTGAAGATTTGACAAGTCCTCCTTCAATAACCTTAAAAAGGGCTGCGGGAATAGATTTTGTTATATCAGAACTTGAAGAAATATTAAATGATCTGCCAGCGGGCGTACCTGCTGGGCAAGCTTCTAAAAGTGCTGCTCAATTCTTATTGGCTAAGGCCTATTTGAACAGGGCAGTTTACAAGGCTACCGACCCTGAAACAAACGCTGCATCCGCAGGACCATTTAGTTTTGATGGAGGAGATATGAATGCTGTAATTCAGAATTGTGATGCTATTATGGCGTCTGGTCAATATTCATTGGATAGTAATTATTTTGATAATTTTTCACCTACTAATAGTGATGATTCTAGTGAAAATATTTTTGTGGGATTAAATGAAAGAGGTAATAACACTTCTAATACACATTCTAGATGGCATATGACACTGCATTATAACAATGAGCCTTCCGGGTGGAATGGCTTTGTAACGTTGGCTGATTTATATGATTCATTTGAAACAGGGGATCAACGACTAAAAACAACACCTGCTAATTTTGCCGGTAAAACAGGTTTGAACGCTGGTTTTAATTTTGGTCAGGCATATGATAAGAATGGTGTTGCCTTACAAGACAGAAACGGTGATCCACTTTTTTTCACAAAAGAATTTTCATTAACGAATTCTAATGAGGTTAATGGTATCCGTGTTATTAAATATCCACCAGATTTTGTCAATAATGACCAACCTGGTAATGATTATGTATTTTTTAGATATGCAGACGTTCTATTGATGAAAGCCGAAGCGATCTTAAGAGGGGGAACAGCAACAAATGGTGATACACCATTAAGTTTGGTGAACGATATTAGATTTATGAGATCGACTTCTGATCTAGGGTCAGTTGATCTTACTGAATTATTAGCAGAAAGAAGAAGAGAGTTATATTGGGAAGGTTGGAGAAGAAATGATCAAATTCGTTTTGGTACATTTTTGAATGCTACCCAAGAAAAACCGGCTTCTACGGAGACCTATTTATTATTTCCTATTCCGCCTGCCGCACTGTCATCAAATCCTAATTTAACACAAAATCCTGGATATTAATTTATCCATATATTTAAAATAAATTAAAACGTCCTTT
>CBDUPN010000095.1:0-6824 GCA_965369125.1 uncultured Aureibaculum sp.
GATTTTCAAAAGGAAAAGAATGTAAGTTATATTACCGGCCGGGGATGGGATCAGAATGACTGGGAAATAAAAGAATTTCCAACCAAAGAAAAATTAGACGAACTCTTTCCTGAAACTCCCGTTTCTATAAGGAGAATAGATGGCCATGCTTTATTAGCGAATCAAGCTGCAATTGACTTAGCTGGAGTCACCATAAATACTCCTTTTTCAGGAGGTGACATTCTTAAAAAAGACGGTAAACTAACAGGCATTTTTATCGATAAGCCCATGGGCTTAATTGATTCTAAAATCCCTCGGCCTACCACAAAAGAAGCAGCACAAGCCTTAATAGATGCAGAAAAAATTTGTTTCGATCTGGGACTGACCACTGTAAATGATGCCGGATTATCACAAGAAGCAATAGAACTTATTGATAGTTTACAAAAAACCGGTGAACTCAAGATAAAGGTTTATGCTATGGTTTCGGCATCACCACAAAATTTAGATTACTATTTGAATAATGGGATCATTAAAACGGATAGATTACATGTTCGATCCTTTAAGTTTTATGGTGATGGAGCTTTAGGCTCAAGAGGGGCGGCTATGAGATCTCCATATACCGATAGCCCTGGTCATTTTGGGGCTTTGGTTAACGATCTTGAGACTTTAAGAACTACGGCTAAACGTATTGCTGATTCAGATTTTCAAATGAATACGCATGCGATTGGAGATTCAGCCAATCACCTCATATTACAAACTTATAAGGAAGTACTAAAAGATAAAAAAGACAGGCGTTGGAAAATTGAACATGCCCAAATTATCTCACCAGAGGATTTTAAATTATTTGATGATATCATTCCTTCTATCCAGCCAACGCATGCCACTTCTGATATGTATTGGGCAGAAGACAGGGTTGGGCCGGATAGGATAAAAGGTGGTTATGCTTATAAGGATTTATTAAATCAATATGGAAAAGTGGCTTTAGGCACAGATTTTCCCGTAGAAAAGGTTAACCCCATGCTTACATTTTATGCGGCTGTTGCCAGAAAAGATTTAGATAATTATCCTAAAGGAGGTTTTCAAATGGAAAATGCTTTAACTAGAGAAGAGACCTTAAAAGGTATGACCATTTGGGCAGCCTATTCTAATTTTGAAGAAAATGAAAAAGGAAGTATTGAAATTGGCAAATCTGCAGATTTTGTAATTCTTGATCAGGATATTATGGAAGTTGGGATCGAGGAAGTCCCTAAGGTTCTTGTGATAGAAACGTATGTAAACGGGAAGAAAGTGAAATAAAAAAATCCGAAACTTTTAGATTTCGGGATTTCTTCGAATATTATCTGTTTACCAATACGTTTTCTTCTCCAAAGTATAATGGTATTTTTACACGTGCTGCATCCCAACCCAACACCATTTGCACGTTATTGGTAGTTTCCTTAAAAGCTATAGAAAATGCTTCCAATGTTTCTGCTTTAGATACTGGAACGGTAATTCTTGCTACATCGAATGATGGGTTATATTGAAAAGCTCCAAAAACGTCTAACTTAGAACTTAAAATAATTTCCCATTCTTGTTCTCCGGGAATAGACAACAATACATAAGTTCCTGCGGCAACAGTGGTATCTCCAAAAAGCACGTCTCTGTAAAATTTAATTTCTGTAGCTTCATTTGCACCCGTTCTCCATAGTTTACCATAGGGCACCAAATTTCCAAATACTTCATCACCGTTTTTCTGAGGCCTACCATAAATTACTTTAGCTAATGGAGCGGTTACCCTGCTTTCTCTGTAGTATGCTATATCATGTGGAATATCGTCTAAGCCTTGAAAACCCTGCGCGTGACTTTCTGAAATGGATAGCGCGGTAAATAAGATCAATACGATAATTGTAGTGTAATATTTTAATTTCATTTTCTCCCCTTTTTGACAAATTATAACGCCCATAAAGCATTTTTTAGTATGTGAATTTTGACTTTTAGATTATAAGTTATTAACAGTCATTTCAGTTTACACCTTAAGATGTTATATAAATATTCCTACTTTTATTACAATTTGTAACTATTTCATCATTTTTGTTTATATATTGAAATAATAAATGAACATTTGCATTCTATTTAAAAAGAATATTATGTGTGGAATAGTATGTGCCTTCGATTTAAAACAAAAATCAGATGAGCTAAGGCCTCAAGTATTAGAGATGTCTAAAAAAGTGCGTCATCGTGGTCCGGATTGGAGCGGGATTTACAGTGATGATAAAGCTATTTTAGCTCATGAAAGATTGGCGATCGTTGATCCTTCTTCCGGAAAACAACCGCTATTTAGTGAAGATAAAAAACTAATTTTAGCTGCTAATGGTGAAATATATAATCATAGAGATTTAAGAAAGCAGTTTAAAAACAAATATAATTTTCAAACAGAATCTGACTGCGAAGTAATTTTAGCCTTATACAAAGAAAAAGGTGTGCATTTTATTGATGAAATGAACGGAATATTTGGCTTTGCCATTTATGATGTTGATAATGATGAATATTTTATTGCCCGTGACCATATGGGAATTATACCATTATATATAGGATGGGATCAAAACGGGACATTCTATGTTGCCTCAGAATTAAAGGCACTTGAAGGTGTTTGTACTAAAATAGAATTATTTCCTCCCGGGCATTATTTATCTAGTAAGGATGGAAAATTTATAAAATGGTATAAAAGAGACTGGGTAAAATATGATGCGGTTAAAGATAATGAAACGAGTATTCAAGCTATCAAGGAAGCACTTGAAGCAGCAGTGCATCGGCAATTAATGTCTGATGTTCCTTATGGAGTTTTGCTGTCGGGCGGATTAGATTCATCTATTACATCGGCAATTGCAAAAAAATACGCGCAAAAAAGGATAGAGTCTGATGATACTACTGATGCCTGGTGGCCTCAATTGCACTCCTTTTCTGTGGGCCTTGAAGGATCTCCTGATCTTGCGGCGGCGAAAAAAGTTGCTGAGCATATTGGCACCATTCACCATGAAATTAAATTTACCATCCAGGAAGGACTTGATGCCATTCGAGATGTTATTTACAATTTAGAAACCTACGATATTACCACTATCAGGGCATCTACACCTATGTATTTAATGGCCAGAGTTATAAAATCTATGGGTATTAAGATGGTATTATCAGGTGAAGGAGCTGATGAGCTTTTCGGTGGTTATTTATATTTTCACAAAGCTCCTAATGCTAAAGAATTTCATGAAGAAACTGTGAGGAAACTAGACAAATTACATATGTACGATTGTTTAAGGGCCAACAAAAGTTTGGCTGCATGGGGTATTGAAGGCCGGGTACCCTTTTTAGATAAAGAGTTTATGGACGTAGCAATGCGCATCAATCCTCAAGATAAAATGATCAACGGTGAACGAATGGAAAAATGGGTAGTGAGAAAAGCTTTTGAAGAAATGTTGCCTAAAAGTGTCGCTTGGAGACAAAAAGAACAATTTAGCGATGGTGTGGGCTATAGCTGGATAGACACCTTAAAAGAAGTTGTTGCCAGAGAAGTGTCGGATGAGCAATTAAAGAATGCATCCTATAAATTCCCTATACAAACCCCAACTTCTAAAGAAGAGTTTTATTACCGTTCAATTTTTGCGGATCATTTTCCTAGTGATGCAGCAGCCAGGAGCGTACCTCAAGAACCTTCTGTTGCCTGTAGCACAAAAATAGCATTGGAATGGGATGAAGCATTTAAAAATATGAATGACCCTTCGGGCAGAGCTGTAGCTAAAGTTCATGATGATGCCTATGTAAAATAATTGATAAAGTTTATAAATATCATGTTTAGACTCCGTTTTTTGACGGAGTTTTATTTTTTATAATATCTTTGATATTCAAAATAAGAATTCATGAAAGCTATTCCCATGAAAAAAATAATTTTTTTGTTCTTCATTTTCATATCTATAAACTTGATAGGACAAGAAAAATTAAAAGGTGACAAAATTGTTGTCACTGAAGATCGAAATATTTCTGAATTCACTAAAATTGAAATTAGGGATGACATTGATGTTATACTTAAACAAGGAGAAAATCAATCGGTTACTGTAGAATCTGATGAGAATTTACAAAGTGCGGTATTAACCAATGTTTCTAATAATACTTTGATAATTGATTTATCAAATAAAATTATTAGAAAAAAAACACTGCTTGTATATGTTACGGTAAATCAAAATATTGATGAAATCATTACGAAAGATAAAGCGAAATTAATTACCAACGGTAGTTTAAATTTTGATGCAATTACCATCAATGCCGAAGGTGATTCTAAAATTATTATGGACCTAAAGACAACTGATTTTTTCTTAAATAATAATGAAAGTGGAAGTTTAACTTTTAACATCTATTCGGAAAATGCCGTGTTAAAAGCAAATCAAACAGGTAAATCGAAAATAAATTTAACGACTAATAAATTAGAAGTTTTAAGCCAGGGGAATTCAACAACAGAATTAACAGGGTACTGTCAGGAAGTTCTTTTTACTTCTGAAAACAGAAGTAAAATAAGAGCAGAAAAGTTAGAATGTGAAGAAATACTAATTAATGCATCAGACAACTCAGATTCTCATGTTAATGCAAAAAATTCTATCTCCATCTCTGCAATTAACGTAGCCGAAATTTACATATATAATAATCCTACAATTCGAATTCGAAAGTTTGCAGACAAGGCTGTTTTAAGGAAAAAATAAAGGTCAATAATTATTATTGAAATTAAGGGATCGTAAAAAAACAAATCACATGAAAATTTTAATAGTTGAGGATGAAGTTGATTTATTAGAGGCCATGGCCAGCTATCTAAAAAATGAAGATTTTATTTGTGAAACTGCAGCCACTTATTTTGATGCAGAAGATAAACTTATCAGTTTTAATTATGATATTATAATACTCGATATTAGCTTACCAGATGGAAGTGGTATTGATCTATTGAAGTTGATAAAGACTAAATCATCCAAAACAGGCGTTTTAATTGTTTCTGCAAAGAATTCCTTAGACGACAAGCTCCTTGGATTAGATCTTGGGGCAGATGATTATATAACCAAACCATTCCATTTAGCAGAGCTTAATTCTCGGATCAACTCGTTGATCAGACGGCAACACTTTGATGGCAATGAAATTATATCTTTTAATGAGATAGAAATAAACCCTACTTCTAAAACTGTTTTAGTAAATAAGCAGCCCATTGAATTAACAAAAAAAGAATATAATCTATTGCTTTATTTTATAACAAATAAAAATAAAGTGCTTACAAAGGAATCGATTGCCGAACATCTTTGGGGAGATGATATTGAAATGGCTGATAGCTATGATTTTATTTATACCCATATGGGCAATCTCCGTAAGAAATTAAAGAAATTAGGAGCACCAGACTATTTAAAAACCATGTATGGCTTAGGCTATAAATTTGCTGAAAAACTATAAGTTTAAACCAAAGGATCTAACCAATTTTTAGACCTGTCCAAATCTGTCATCAAAATATATTATTCGAATGAAGCTCATTCAAAAAACCAGTAGAACCTATTTAATCCTATCAGTTATTATTTTTTTGGTATCTGGGTTAATGTTGATCTTTGTATTGACTACTGTGATGAATAAAAGGCTTGATGAACAGTTATATTATTTAAAAGATGTCATCGCCAAAAGAATTAAATATGATTATCCTTTAACCATATTCGAAGAACCAGTAGAGCTTAATGATGCAGAAAATAGGATCTACCCAAAAGATACTGCTATTTATAAGGACACATTAATATTAAGAAATATTGAAGGTGAAGGTGTTGATGAATTTGAAAAATATCGTCAGATCAAGGCCTATGAGTCACTTCATGGTACTAGATATAAAATAATTGCCAGGCAATCTCTGGTAAGAAATCAGGATCTGATCTGGGTTATTTCGTTCGCTACTTTTGTTATCATTTTACTCCTATTAACGGGATTATGGATAATGAACACATTAACATCAAAACAACTTTGGAAACCTTTTTACACAAATTTAGACCGGTTGAAGAATTTTTCAATTCAAGATCAAAACCCTATAAAACTTGAAGACACCAATATTGATGAATTCCAAGAATTAAACATTTCTATCAAAAATTTAACTCAAAAATTACAATCAGATTTCAATAGCTTGAAGGAATTCTCAGAAAATGCTTCACATGAAATGCAAACCCCTTTGGCTATTATGCAGTCAAAAATAGAGTTGCTGTTGCAATCTGCTAAACTGTCTAAAGAACAATCTGAGTTATTAAAATCTATTTATCAGGCAGGCCAGCGACTTTCGAAATTGAATAAAACATTATTATTATTGGCAAAAGTTGAGAACCAACAATACAGCACCAAGGAAGAAATTTCTTTTAAAACTATTATAGAAAGACAGCTTGAAAATTATGAAGATTTTATATTAAATAAAAACTTAAAGGTTATCAAAAATTTATCAGACGCTACTTTTAAGACAAATACCATATTAGCCGAAACATTAATTTCAAATTTATTGAGCAACGCTATTCGACATAATGTGACTAATGGTTCGATTACAATCGATTATAGTGCTGAAAAGCTCGTTTTCTCCAATTCGGGAAAATCGCTCGAACAAGAGGAACCCGAAAATCTATTTAATAGATTCAAAAAAGAAAGTACTTCGAAAGAATCATTGGGTCTTGGACTTGCCATCGTTAAACAGGTTTGTGATGTGAATAATTGGCAAATTGATTATTCTCAAGAAAAAAATCTTCATAAAATTACGGTACTTTTTAAATCTTAAGAATTTCTTTAGATTCTGTTATTACATTTGAATATCAAACAAACAAAAACTATAA
>CBDUPN010000096.1:0-6792 GCA_965369125.1 uncultured Aureibaculum sp.
ATAGAACTAAAGAATCTTTTGTTTTTGGATTTGCAATTTTTGCCAGCTTTTTTGGGGCTGGAAACCTCATCTTACCACCATTATTGGGTTTTAATGCCGGGCCCGATTGGTGGCTTGTTGCTTTCGGTTTTGTAATTTCGGCTACCGTTATACCCTTATTATCTCTCTTTGCGCATGCCCGGCTTCAAGGCACCATGTTGGATTTCGGCAATAAGGTGTCTCCCGTATTTAGCTTGATATTTTGTCTATCTGTATATATCATTGCGATCGCATTACCGGTACCCCGAACGGCAGCTGTAACGCATGAAATGTCCGTCAGTCCTTTTTTTAATACGAGTTCATTATTAACCAGCAGTATTTATTTTATCCTTGTTTTTATACTTGCTATGAATCGCGGAAAGGTCATCCAGTTTATAGGTAAATATCTTACCCCTTTTATAGCGCTGATCGTTGCAGCAATAATTGGTGTAGGAATTTTTGTCGAGGTACCTCAAATGAATCCAACCATATTCAAGACTCCGGTGGTAAGCGGTTTGCTTGAAGGTTACCAAACCTACGATGCTTTGGCAGGATTGCTGTCGGGTGGTTTTGTTATTATTTCTCTGAATTTGAGTAATAATTACACTTTTGAAGATAAAAAAAGCATTATCGCCAGATCGGGATTTATTGCCATGATGGGTTTATTTCTCATTTATGCCGGTCTTATTTATATAGGTGCCAATTTTAATACGGCATTCTCAACTGATATTTCAAGAACGGAGCTCCTTTCGGGATTGGCCTTAAAAACCTTAGGCAATACCGGGTCCGTATTTTTAAGTGTATTGGTGTCTTTGGCATGTTTTACTACAGCCGTGTCTGTTGTTGTGGGTACAGCCGATTTTTTTAAGGGATTGTTCAAGGAATCGAAGTTAGCTTATATTATTGCCACTGTTACTTCTTGTTTCATCGGAATTTTTGTGGGGCAAATGGATGTTTCGTATATCATCGATGTGGCTTTACCCGCTTTGATGTTTATTTATCCATTGTCCATTGTATTAATCGTGTTGAATGTGTTACCCGAAAAATATGCCTCGCAAAATGTGTTTAGAGGGGTAGTGTTGTGTACTTTTTTATTCAGCATTCCCGACTTTTTATCGTTTTTATTTCCGCCGGATGCTATTGTAGGCATCAAGGCTTTTCTTCCGCTATCACAATTTAGTTTGGGCTGGGTGTTACCGGCTTTAACGGCCTTTATCATTATAAATATCGTTCAAAAAAAGTAACCTCTTATAAAAATGGGTTTTTACGATGTTAGTGCCGTTATCAATTTTTCACAACCGCCATTTTTAATAAAAACCGTGTGTTCTTCGATGGTTTTAAAATGTTTGCCGCAGATTTTATGGCAATTCATTTCTTCATTGGTTTCTTCCATAAAAATTTTCAATGTTTTTTTTGCATTTTTATTTTTGTAGGCCGATTTCCCGGGATTTTCTTTGCTCCACACCAGCGACTGCATCCAAATGGCAGCGCTCAATGCACCGCAGGCATTTCCACTTAATCCAAGTCCGCCGGCAAAACCTGCAACGGTAACCATTTCTTCATCGGAAGCCCCCATTTTTTTTGCAACTTCAGAAGCACAACTTATGGCTTGTTTAGGTAAGTTCTTTAGGTCATGTGCCAATCCTTTTTTGGCAGCCTCGATCGCTTCGGGAGCCCATTTTTCGGCAAGGTTAAAACAAGTACTATTATCCATGCCTTTTAAGGTGGTTTTTAGCATGAATTTTGTCATCCCGTAAAAAGAATCGAGATTACAACCTGTGATGTCCCTGCAATTCACTGTGTTGGATCTCTTTGTAAAAGATTCCACCAGATGTTGGCTAGCTTTTACGGCCAGACCGATAGCTTCATCATGGTCCTTAGATCTTTTATACGCTTCGACACCAACAGCCAGGGTAGCCCCCCAAAGCATTCCGCATTGTTTTCCTTTTTGCATAATGCCTCCAGCTAAAGGGTCGGCAGCACGTTCTTCGGTTTTTTTATTATTTTCAAATTCGCGGTTCAGTAAATGAAAAAAAGTACGTGAGCAGGTTCCTAATTCTTTAAAAACCTTTTTGGCATCATTGCTCGGTGTTTTTGAATTTACCATACTCTATCCTTATGTAAAACTATTCTTTGTTCCGCATAATAATTGGTGCAAGTACAAGGCCAACACCCAAACCTATCATGATCGATGCAATAAATAGCAATGGCGATGTTTGAAGAAAAATAAAACCAACGCCCAAACCAATGATCAGGCTACCCCCAATAGCCCATGAGATCTTATCGTATTTTCTTATTATCATAATTTCATTAAATGATTTTGAAGTTCATAAGATATGATACTTTTTAAGTAGCCGCAATGATTTAAATCATTTTACGATGTATTTAACTTGTTTTTTTGACTGATTTTTTATTACAAACGAATCTAGATCGTTTGAAATTTCTTTTTTCAAACCAAATAATGGCCTTAAAAATGCGACTCTCCTAATCACTTCATACAGAGCAAAACAACCTGTAAATGTAAATGCTATTACTAAAATGAATTTTACATAAGTGGGTATTTCTAATGGTAAAACGATTATCGAACCCAAGTATAAAAAGATCATATGGATAATATAGATAGGGTAGGCACCCTGGCTTAAATAGCTTAAGGTGGTGGACGGTCGGTTGAGATATTTGTATCCAAAACCAAACACCGCAAATATCCACATGCACGATTCTATACCCATGAGGTAATTAGGTGCTTTCAGGTCGAATTGAACAAAGCGACTTAGAAATAATAGCAACGCAAGGCTCATAAATGCCCATCGCCATTTCAAAATAGTAGGCCAAAAGCTAATACTGTTAAGCACAACGCTAAATCCGAATAAAAAGGCTAGAAAACCAAGAAAAAAACCATGCCAGGTAAAGGCGTATAATTCGTAAGCCTCTGGGTTTACTATTATGGCCTCTAATACAAAAGCCCCTACGATCAATAGTAAGCCAAACGGATGGCTGTACAATTTCCGCAACCAACTGTTAAATCGGCCGTTTTCATGTTTTCTAAGGTAAAAGAATAAAGGCGAAAGTACCAGTACATAGATATAGATGTTCTTTAAAAACCATAAGTGGCCCTGCTGAGGTGCAAATACAATTTCCTGGTGGTAGTACTGCTGCCAGATCAATACATGAATGGGTACAATAAATACCATCCCGAATAGGAAAGGCACCAGAATTCGTTGCGTACGCTCGAGGATGAGCTGTTTCCAATTCCGTTTTTTGATGGCAAATGCAACTCCCATTCCCGACACGAAGAACAATAATGGTATGCGCCAAATATTGATCATCGACATGGCTATCCAAACGGCATCCAGCGACTCATTGCTTTGCACAAAGCCTATCAAGGCAGCCCAGGGCTGAAAAACAATAGCAATATGGTATATCAAAAGCAAACCGATGGTAATTACTCTTAGCCAGTCTATATCGTATCTTCGTATTGTCGGGTTCATGTTATTCAATTTATTGGTGATGATGGTTGCTTTAATGCTTACTGTAACATCTTTGCGATGACAGGCCGGGTAGTTTCCAAATGTTTATAATCGAGTTTGAAACCTAGTGGCCCTAAGTCTTTGCTAATCTGATCGTAAACACCCTTTACTTCATTAAATGGCCCTGAGACCGATTCCAATGCGGTTGAGCCATAGCTATTCCTCAAGCTTTTGTCGGCTCCTTTGGCTAATAATGCCTTTACGATCTCAGTACGGCAAAAGAATGCTGCTGTATGCAAAGGTGTTGAGCCGTCGGCACTTGTAATATGTATGTCGGCACCCGCTTCGATCAGCACTCTGGCCACATCGGTTTTACCAAAGGTAGTGGCGATGGTCAGGGGTGTAGATCCATATGCATCTTTTATATTAAGGTCGGTACCGGCATGGATATGCTGGCGTACCACCTCCAGATTCCCTAAAAAAGTGGCAGTGTGGATGTCTACACTGGGCGGTTTTACAGTTTTTTGTGAAACGGTTGCATGGTCAGACTCTTGTTTTTTCTCCTGACTGTTGCAGGAAGCCATGATAAAAAATGTTACTGCAAACATCAAGGCAGTGATCGTTTTAATTCGAATTTTTTGTTGTGTTTTCATAATAAATGTGTTTTAAAGATTTGTTATTTTTTTGATAGTGTAAAGGTCCGGCAAACGATGATGCAGCACCAATCAAAAAAGATCCATCACATATAAAGTTTCATGAAAAGCCTGTAAAATATGACGAATCGATATAAATTATGACGCATCTCATTACTGTACCCTTTGTTTTTGATCAAAAAACATTGCCCTTGTAAAAACGCATTTATACCACATATTTATGGTTGCCTTAAACAAACTTCCTATCTTTATATTTAATTTTCAGACTTCTTTATTGCCAAAAAGCCACCATGCCTAACCCCAATTCCATAGAAAACGAATTTTTGAACAAGATTAGAGCGATTATCGAGCAACATCTATCTGATGAACGTTTCGGGGTTTCTGAATTGGCAAATTCCATAGGTATGAGCCGCTCAAACCTGCTTAGGAAGATCAAAAAGATCAACGGTTTATCGGTTAGCCAGTATATTAGAAATGTGCGGTTAGAAAATGCTATGGATATGCTCAAAGCAGGCGACCAAACGGTTTCTGAAGTCTCTTACGAAGTTGGTTTTGGAAGCACTTCGTATTTTATCAAATGCTTTCACGACCTGTACGGTTATCCGCCGGGCGAGGTTGGGAAAAGAGTTCCTGCAATGCAAGAAACAACTAGTTTACCCCAGGAAAAAGACGAGCCGGAAGGAGGCAAGTCGGGTATCGCAAAATTCTGGCAGGAATTAAAACGCCGCAAGGTAATGAAGGTCATCATTGTATATGCCTCGATGGCATTTATAGTATTGCAACTGCTTAGTATACTTATCGAGCCACTGTTCTTACCCGACTGGGTTATGACCCTGGTAATTGTTCTACTGGCCATTGGCTTCCCTATTGCTATAGTATTTTCGTGGATATTCGACCTAACACCTACGGGCCTCGAAGTTACCCAATCGCTAAACCAACAAGGCGAACCACATGGCCTTGCTGCCAACCGCAGAAAGAGTTTTATCTATGCCGCTCTTATTGGTGTTTTGCTGGTAATTGTGGGGATGCTGGCCTACCCAAAAGTATTTAAGAGCGATTCGGTCAAACTCAACCCGGACCTCGAGAAATCTATCGCCGTACTGCCCTTTAAAAATGACAGCGAGGATGCCGGAAACGTATATATTGTAAATGGCCTGATGGAATCGGTATTAAATAACCTCCAAAAAATAGAAGACCTTCGGGTTATTAGTCGTACGTCGGTAGAAAAGTTCAGGAATAATACCATGACCATTGCCGAGATCGCCAAAGAATTAAATGTCAATTATTTTGTTGAGGGCAGTGGGCAGAAAATAGGAGACCAGATCTTATTGAATATTCAGCTTATAGAAGCTTCGAGCGATAAGCATTTGTGGGCACAGCAATACAAACGCAAGGCCACGGATATTTTCGAATTACAACAGGAAGTGGCTAAAAATATTGCCAATAAGATAGAAGCTATTATTACCCCAGAAGAGGCGGCACGCATTAATAAAAAGCCTACCGAGAACCTGCAGGCGTACGACTATTTCTTAAAAGCCCGCGACCTTTACCAACTGGGAAACCGAGAAGGTCTCGAAGGGGCGATACCACTTTTTAAAAGAGCTCTTGAATATGATCCTACATTTGCACTGGCCTATGCCGATATTGCTATTTCATATTACTATTTAGACCTCTTGCTTACCGAAAAACAAAACACCAAACTCATTGGTGAATATGCCGATAAGGCTTTATTATACGATGCCACAGCTGGCGAAAGTTTGGTGGCCAAGGCCCTGTACCATATGAACAGTGCAGAATACGCCGAAGCCCTGCCGTATTTTGAAAAGGCCCATGAATATAATCCGAATTCTTCAGAGATCATCGGTTTTTTGTCTGAGTACTATACCACCTACGTACCAGATTCCGAAAAATACCTGGAATATGCCCTCAAAGGCATGCAGTTAAATATCGCTGCCGATAATGCCATCGCTTCAAGTTATATCTACCTGCATTTAAGCAATGCCTTTATACAAACGGGTTTTGTAGTGGAGGCGGAAAAATATATCAACCAGTCGCTGGCCTTTAGTCCCGATAATATCTTTTCGCAATATGTAAAGGCTTATATCTTATATGCCAAAAATAAGGACCTGGCCAAAACAAAGGAGTTATTACTGGCTACTCTTGCGCGGGATACTACCCGGCTTGATGTGGTACAGGAGATAGGCAAGATATGTTATTACCAAGGCGATTATAAGAGTGCATATACCTATTACGATGAATTTACACGTATACGTGAATCGAAAAAACTCAATATTTTTCCTTCAGAAGATGCGAAAATTGCAGTGGTATTTGAAAAGATGGGGATGAAGCAGCGGGCCGACAAATATTTTAAAAGGTATTTAAACTATGCCGAAAACGACCATTCTATCTATAGAGATTTGAGTTTAGGTATGTACTATGCCTATAAGGGCGATACCGAAAAGGCGCTTGAGCATATTAAATTGTTTTCAAAAGAAGAGAATTATATGTACTGGACCATCCTTTTCTTGCCCATAGACCCGTTAACAGACCCAATAAAAGATAATCCGGAATACCAACAATTATTAAAAGAACTCGACACCAAGTTCTGGACAAAACATAAACAGATCAAGGCAAGGTTGGAAGAGAAAGGATTA
>CBDUPN010000097.1:0-6715 GCA_965369125.1 uncultured Aureibaculum sp.
CCCATAATAATCCAGCTGAAAACACCACAAGCAGCAATGAACGTAAGCTATCCTTAAAAAAAATAGATTTTCTATCAGAAATTATGGCTTCCGAAAAACCGGGAAGTTGCTGTTCCAATCCTACATCTCGATAGCTTTCAAAACTAAATAAACTGGTTCCAAACAAGGTAAATAGTAGGGCTATGCCACCCACACTATATAAACTATATTTCAGATAGGTAAGCAATTCCTTATTTTCTTCTTTTTTATCAGAATTTAAGAACTTATTTAAGGTAATGATCGCTAATAATGGAACCGCCAACTCTGCGATGACCTGTATGGAAGAAACTGCCCTGAACTTATTGTAAAGCGGAACATAATCAATGAAAAAGTTTGTTAAAAAAGATAGGTTTTTACCCCAGCTTAATAAAATGGCAAAAATCGTTGCAGTTAATAACCATTTTTTTAATTTGCCTTTAACTGTGAATAAGCCTAATACAAAAAGAAAAATGAGCACCGCCCCAATATAAGCAGGGGCCTCAACAATTGGCTGTTCTCCCCAATACATGGGTAAATTTTCCGAAAACCCTTTGGCCTGAGCTCTCCCGATCTTATCTTTTAAAAATTGATAGGTTTCAGATTCCTTGCCAAGATTCTCCCTGCTTCCTCCACCATAAAACCGTGGTATCAATAAATTAAATGTTTCCAGCAAATCATAACTATAAGTTGTTATGTATTCCTTTGTAAGTCCCGTGGTAATTTCTTCCTTTGGTGTACCATCTGGCAGTATGGTTAATTCACTTTTACTTCTGGTACTCTCTTTTGCATAATCCTGGGTTGCCAATAAACTAGTAGCATTTATTCCTACCGCAAGGGTTACAGCCACCAATAGCATAATGACACTTTTTATAAAATGTGGTAAGGCTTTATTCTTAATAGCATCAGTTAAATAGACAATGCCTAAAATTAATACCATAAATAGTAAATAATAGGTCATTTGAGGATGGCTGGCATTAATTTCGAAAGCCATCGCTATTGATGTAATTACAAACCCTGTTAAGTAATTCTTTTGAAAAACTGCAATAATGCCTGCCAGCACCAGTGGCATATAGGCTATGGCATGCGCTTTGGCATTATGTCCTGCACCAAAAATAATGATCAAATAGGTGGAAAAACCAAAAGCCAATGCCCCTAAAATGGCTAGTTTCCATTCAACTTTTAAGACATATAATAAAATAAAAAAACTTAAAAAATATAAGAATAAATAATCTGCAGGCCTTGGCAAAAACCGCAATAATTGGTCGATTTTTTTTACATAGTTGTGAGGATAATAAGCACTTATATTATAGGCAGGCATACCTCCAAAAACCCTGTTTGTCCAATATGGCTCCTGCTGATTTTCTGCCCTGAAATCGACAATTTCTTTAGAAATACCTCTAAACTGTGCAATATCACTTTGGAATAGCTTTTTCCCCTCCAATAAAGGTGAAAAATACGCTAATGATACAATAACAAAGACTAAAATGGCAATTAAAAAGGTAAATATTTTATTGTTTTTCATTAATTGTCGTTTTATTCAATTTCTTCATAATCGACATACTCTCCAGTATTTTCATTTCCTTTCGATTGTGTCTTTGGAGCCTTATCAATCACAGTTTCACCCTCTTTTACATTATTTTGTTCAGGCGTATTTCTGTATTGCTGTTCATTAAATTTTTTTTCAACATTCTTCATCATTCTCTTAAAAAATAGAGGAAACACAAACCTTGCAATCAGTTTGAAACCGTAGTAAATTAACAAAATAATGAGTATGGTTCTAAATAAAGTCACTATTCCAGCCTCTTGCATATAATTAAAATAGTCAAAATTTTTATTCTTGCTTCAAAAGTAACAATTTGAAAGCAACTAAAGCGTTTAGTTAAAGATAAAATGTTTAATTTGTAAATTAAATTATTGTTATGCCGAGACTCGGATTTTTAATATTTTTTCTCATCTGTTCACAGTTGGGTATTGCCCAATACACAGAAGTTATAAATTCAAGAAGACCCGGGTTTTCTGATAGTCCTTATTCTGTAGGATCTAAAGTTTATCAAATAGAAGCCGGTTTATTTTACAAAAACATAGGAAATTATTTATTTTTTAACCAAGAGCAACAGGCGGCAAACGCCTATAGCAGTAAAGTACTGGGAACAGATGTTGTATTTAGAACCGGGCAATTTTTTGAAAAATTAGAATTCGATGTTGATTTAGCTTTTGTTCATGAAAACAGAGATTACACAATTCCCAACGGGTTTAGCGTAAAAAAATTGGGATTAAGTAAACTAACCATAGGTGCCAAGTATCTGGTTTATATGCCAACCTATTTAGATAAATCTAAAGAAATAAGAAGCTGGAAAAAGAAAACTAGTTTTGATAAGAAAAGGTTAATTCCGGCGGTAGGAGTTTATGCAGGCCTAAATACAAATGTCTTAAGTGAACTGCACAAAAACCCTGAAGGACTCAGTCCGAGGGTTGGATTGTTTACACAAAATAACTTAACCGATAAATTTATTGTATTAACCAATTTTATTGGCGATAATTTATTGACAGAACAAGCTGAATATTCATATATAATAACAGCGACATATTCCTTAAATAACCAGATCTCGGTTTTTGGAGAAAATCAAGGGTTTTTCAGAAAAAATGTACCGAATGATTACCAATTTGGTCTGGGAGGTGCTTATCTGATCAGTAAGAATATGCAGGTTGATACCTCAGTTAGGTTCATCAAGGATGAGCGCGGTGATCATACTTTTTTAGCCGGAGCTGGTGTTTCATGGCGAATAGACAAACATGAAGATCAATTTAAATTAATAGATTCACAAGGAAATGTGACCAAAGACAAAGGTGAGGGTGGATTTTTCTCTAGATTGTTTGGTGGTGGAAATAAATCCGGCAAGCAACGAAAAGTAAAAACGGTTAAAGCTAAAAAACGTAAAGTAAAAGCAATTAAGCCTAGTAAAAAAGATAAGAAGCTAGAAAAAGAAGCTAAAAAGAAAGCTAAGGAGGAAAAAAAGAAACTAAAGCAAAAAGAAAAAGATTATAAAAAAAATTATGAACCGCCTCCAAAAACCTAATCATGTAAATGATAACTATTAAGGAAGTTTTCACAAAATCAGAACTCAAACAGTTCGTAAAGTACCCGTTTAGTTTATATAAGGATAACCCCTATTGGATCCCACCAATAATTAATGATGAACTAGCCGGTTTTGATAAGAACCAAAACCCGGCATTTGAAAATGCTGAAGTCCACTTTTTTTTAGCGTATAGAAAAAATGAAATCGTTGGCAGGGTAGCTGCCATAATCAATCGGGTTGAAATCAATATTCAAGGATTAAAAAAAATGCGGTTCGGCTGGTTTGATGCCATTGATGACATCGAAGTTACCAAAGCTCTTCTTAACGAGGTTAAGCGTATTGGAAAGGAACATAATCTGGAGTTTATAGAGGGTCCAGTTGGTTTTTCAAATTTAGATAAGGTTGGTGTATTAACAGAAGGTTTTGATCAACTAGGAACTATGATCACCTGGTACAATCACCCATACTATAAAGATCATTTTGAGCAATTGGGTTTTAAAAAAGAAAAGGAATATTTAGAATGGAAATTCCCTTTTAGCAATGTAAGTCCAGACATGTTTATAAAGGCCCAGGCTTTAATTAAAAAAAGATATGAATTAACTTCTATCAATTTTAAATCTACAAAGGAAATCATGCCTTATGTAGATAAAATGTTCGATCTTTTTAATGATAGCTATGCAAAACTCTCTTCTTTTGTTCCTATATCCGACTCTCAAAAAGAATATTTCAAAAAGAAATATATCAGTTTTATAAATCCTGAATATATAACCTATGTGGCAGATAAAAATAATAATCTTGTTGCATTTGCTATTGTAATGCCATCATTTTCGACTGCCTTACAAAAAGCCAAAGGCAAACTATTTCCATTTGGGATCTTTCATTTATTAAAGGCTAAAAAACAAAGCAAAGATGTTATTTTTTATCTTATAGGAATTCATCCCGATTATCAAAATAAAGGGGTAACAGCCATTATATTTGATCAATATTATAAAGTTTTCAAGAAAAAAGGAATTCAAAATTGCATACGTACACCTGAACTTTCAGACAATATTGCGATTCAGCAAATATGGAAGCATTTTGATCCGAAAATTTATAAAAGACGCGCCACTTATCGAAAAAATATATAATGCAACTTTTTTATAGCGCCAACATAAGCCCAGAAACGACACAATTCACCTTCGATAAGACCGAAAGCAGGCATATTATTAGGGTACTGAGAAAAAAGGAGGGCGATCAAATATTTATAACAAATGGTAAGGGTATATTATTGAAATCTGAGATCACCGTTGCGAACGATAAAAAATGTATGGTTACGGTTGTCTCGGCAGATGAAAAACCAAAGCCTTGGAATTATTACCTGCACATTGCCATTGCGCCCACTAAAAATATTGACAGGTTAGAATGGTTTTTAGAAAAGGCCACAGAAATTGGGATCGATGAGATCACTCCAATACTTTGTGAGCATTCAGAAAGAAAAATTATCAAAAAAGAAAGGCTAGAAAAAATTATTGAATCGGCCATGAAGCAATCCTTGAAGTATCATCTGCCTAAATTAAATGAATTGATCAGTTTTCAAGATTTTATTGAACAAGATTTTCATGGAGCCCGTTATATAGCTCATTGTGCCTCGTCAGAAAAACATTCCTTAAAATCGGTGTCTAAATCCGTTCAACATATTACCATCTTAATAGGTCCTGAGGGGGATTTCTCTACTACTGAAATTGAAAATGCCGAAGATCAAAATTTTATATCGGTAGATTTAGGTGAAAGCAGGCTTCGCACTGAAACTGCAGGGGTTGTCGCCACCCATATTGTTTCGTTATTCAACCAATAAAAAAAGCATCACTATTTTGTGATGCTTTTTTAAAATTTATATCTTTTGGTAATTAGCTTTTCTTAGCATTTACTTCAATAGCAAATTCTATTTCATCATTGATCAATTTATCTTTCAAATCCTCAAAGAATTTACCTGAGCGAAATTTAATATCCCATTCCGTCCTGTCTATAGTAAATGGCTCACTTTTCAAGATTACCTCATCGCCATTTGTTTCCAATGAAGCAGGGAATTCGATATTTTTCTTAATATTTTTTACAGTCAAATTACCTTTTACCATCAGTTTACCATCTTTTTCGTCAACGCCCGTGATGGCGAAAACGCTATATGGATTGTTCTCTACATCAAAGAAGTCTGCACTGTTTAAATGATTCACTAATTTTTCGTTCCATTCCGGACTATCAAGGTCTTCATTTACAATTGAATTCATATCAATTACAAAATTTCCTCCACTTAATTTACCTTCATTAAGTGCCAAATAGCCTTCAGAAATTTTAATCGTACCATTATGAGATTTGGTAGGAGCAAAACCTTTCCATAGTACTGCTGAGCTATCCACTTCTGCAACATAACGCGTTGCATTGTCCTCAATTTGAGTAACTTCTTCAGCATCAGTTGCTTCAACTTTATTTTCTGCTTTTTTACAAGCCATTACCGACAATCCAATAAATAAAATTGTCATTAATTTTACAGTATAATTTTTCATTCTCTATTATTTTAGTTTTAAAAAGTGCAAAAATACAACATAAGTAGATATCTTTCATGAACATAAATCTTAATATTCTATTAAATTTTTATTTGATAATTATTTAATAGATTTGTTCATAACGATTATTGGTTATGTATGCATAAAATAATTTATCTACTTATTCTTTTCTCATTTTCCCTATCGGCGCAACAGGTAGCCATATTAAAATATAGTGGTGGGGGCGATTGGTACGCAAATCCTACCGCGGTGCCTAATTTGATAAAGTTCTGTAATACAACTATTAATACATATTTAGATGAAAAACCCGAAACCGTGGAACCGAGTAGTATAGAAATATTCAATTATCCGATACTTTTTATGACCGGTCATGGTAATGTTTTCTTTACCGATAGTGATGCCGAAAATTTAAAAAAATATTTAACCTCGGGTGGGTTTTTACATATTTCAGATAATTATGGTTTAGACATTTATATTAGAAAAGAGCTAAAAAAAGTGTTCCCGACATTAGAATTACAAGAAATACCATACAATCATCCCATTTATCATCAGACTTATAATTTTGACAGTTTACCTAAGATCCATGAACACGATGGCAAACCTCCTCAAGGATTTGGTATATTTTACGAGGGCAGGTTGGTTTGTTTTTATGATTATGAAAGTGATCTGAGCGATGGCTGGGAAGATGAAATTGTACATAATAATCCGCTGACCGTTAGAGAAAAAGCACTTAAAATGGGTGCCAATATTGTTGAATATGCTTTTAAAAATTAGTACAGATCCTATTTTAGATAACTTAAAAATAAATTTTGATACCCAAGGTCTTTGGGTTTTGAATATTACACTGGCCATTATCATGTTTGGTGTTGCTTTGGGCATTACGGTCGATGATTTTAAACGCCTATTTAAAAGTCCTAAAATAGTTTTAATAGGTATTTTTTCTCAGTTCATTTTATTCCCCTTACTAACATTCATCCTTGTAAATATCATCGATCCTATTCCTAGTATCGCTTTGGGAATGATCATGGTAGCAGCTTGCCCGGGTGGCAATATTTCTAATTTTATGACCCAACTTTCAGG
>CBDUPN010000098.1:0-6558 GCA_965369125.1 uncultured Aureibaculum sp.
TCACAAAAGTACATTTATTTCATCAAAAAAAATCTTACTATTTTTATGAAGATTTACTATTAAAAACCATTTTGAATTCTATACTTTTGCCGAAAATTTAAAATTAGCACCATGAACTTGAATTTTAAAGAAATCATAACGGCAACAATGATCTTATTTGCGGTGATTGATATTGTAGGTAGTATTCCTATAATTATCGATCTGCGCCGTAAAGTTGGACATATTCAATCTGAGAAAGCTTCGATTGTTTCCATGGTCATCATGATCGCATTTTTATTTGTTGGTGAAAGAATTCTTAACCTCATTGGAATTGATGTGAATTCATTTGCCGTGGCCGGAGCATTGGTGATCTTCTTTTTGGCTATTGAAATGATCTTAGGCGTACAATTATACCGGGATGAGGCTCCCGAAACGGCCAGTGTGGTGCCTTTGGCATTCCCTTTAATTGCCGGTGCCGGTACCATGACAACCATACTTTCGCTACGTGCTGAATATGAAACTATTAACATCGTAATTGCTATAATTATTAATACAGTCTTTGTTTATATCGTCTTGAAATTATCCAAAAAAATAGAGCGTTTTCTCGGTAAAGGTGGGATTGGTGTTGTACGCAAAATATTTGGTGTAATTTTAATGGCAATAGCTGTAAAGTTATTCGCAGCTAATATTCATGGTTTATTTGTCCAACTTAATTAACAATGGATCAATCATTTGATGTTTTAATAATAGGTGGAGGAGCAGCAGGAATGTCTTGTGCTTTGGTGCTGGGATCAGCAAAAGAAAAAGATTTTGCCAAAGACAAGAAGATCGGAATTATGATGCATCAAAAGTCTTCACATTTGCAAACTGCAGTTCTTAATAATGCTCTCGGGTTAAATCCTAAAACGACAGGTGCTGGCATCCTTAAAAAAGGCAGGGAACAATTGTCTCGATTGTACGATCATGTTTTTCAAATAAAAAATGAAAAGGTGATATCGGTTGAGCCTTCAAATGGTTTGTATTTGATAAAAACCAATAAGGATACTTATGTATCTAAAATAATTGTAGTAGCAACGGGGTATACAAAATTCTTTTATATAAAAGGTTTAGAAAAATTTGTTGAGCCCCATCAAAAGGCTAATCCCGAAAAAGAAAGAATTCAATTAAAAAATATCGACCATAAGGTGGATGATGGTATTTATGTCGCAGGTACCTTGGCAGGATGGAGAAGTCAATTTGCCATAGCGTGTGGAAGTGGAGCATCTGTGGCAACAGATATTTTAACGGTATGGAATGGCGGAATCCATGCCCATGTGCATGATAAAAAAGAAAATTAGGGTTTTACATAATCCGTTATAGATTCTAATTCTTGCACCTTTTTGATCATTAGATCGTTTTGGTTCAATATTTCATAAAAAGCACTTTCATCAAACAATAATTGGGCAAATAAAGATTTCAAGTATAGTTTAATAAAAGGAACATTTCTCGGGTCAATATTGATCTCTTCTTCAATGATCGATGTATATTTTTTTAATATCACATCATCGTTATCAAAATTCTTTTTAAAATCATCATATGTCCAAGCCCCCATTTCTTTTCTATGTGTATCGACATAGTCAAAAACAAAATCGTTCATAATACGAGGATGAAATCCGCCAAAATATGTTGTAGTGTCTATCCCAACAAAAACATCAGGCACAATACCTCCTCCTCCATAGACCACTTTGCCTTTTGGTGTCACATAACGTAAGGTGTCGTTCACTTTTATACTGTCTCCACTTGTTAACTCTCCGTTATGGTATCTGGTAGCACGATCATAATAATATTCATTGCCATTTTTAGTGTCATATGGTTTTTGGATAGACCTACCCGTTGGTGTATAATAACGAGAAACTGTTAATCGTACGGCCGAACCATCTCCCAAACTCATTTCTTGCTGTACCAGCCCTTTACCGAATGAACGCCGGCCTACAATGGTTCCTTTATCATTATCCTGTAATGCGCCTGCCACAATTTCACTAGCAGAAGCCGATACTTCATCGATTAACACATATACTTTATTGTCTTCAAAACTCCCTTTACTTGTGGCAAAAGACTTATCTATTTTTCCTCCTTTATTTTTGGTAAATACAATGAGTTTGTCATCTTCCAAAAATTCATCTGCAATTTGGGTGGCAACTCCCATATAACCTCCCGGGTTACCCCTTAGATCTAACACCAACCTTTTCATGTTCCTTTTTGATAGATCTGTTAATGCTTCTTTAAATTCATCATAAGTAGTAGAGGCAAATTTGTTTATTTTAATATAACCCAAGCTGTCATTTATCATATAGTGGCCTACTACACTTTTTATCGGAATACTTCCTCTTTTTATCGTGAAATTCAGATATTTATTTTGAGATTTTCGATAAACAGTAAGGTTTACCTTTGTATCGGGTTCTCCTTTAAGGGTTTTAAATATATAATCAGAATCTAATTGTCGTCCGTATAAGGTATCATTGTTGGCTATTAATATTCTGTCACTTGGTTTGATCCCTGCTTTCTCGCTAGGACCATTTTCTACCACTTTGATAACCGTCAATGAATCTTTATACATTCTGAATTGGATACCCACTCCTACAAATTCGCCATTCATACTTTCGGCTATTAATCCATGTTCACTCGCCGGAATATATACAGAATGAGGATCTAGTTTCTCTAAAATCTGTCTTATTGTTCCGTCAAGTAAGCTATCCGTATCAACTTTATCTACATAGTCATATTGAATAAAATCGATCAATCTTTTAATTTTTGCTTCTTGAGGATTCCTATTAAAAAGCATGACTGTTTTCTTTTGATTATAGTCAAGCATACTCCCAATAAAGATGCCTAAGGCAACCGCTATGGAAAGAAATAATGGAATATATATCTTGTTTTTAATCATACCTTATTAATATGAACTAATTCTACTCCAGCCTTTTTTAAAAATTGTAATCCTTCATCATCTTTATAAGTATCGGCATATACCAGTCTTTTTATCCCTGATTGATGGATTAATTTACTACATTCCCTGCAAGGTGACATAGTAATATATAATGTTGCTCCTTTACATGACTGTGTTGAAGAAGCTACTTTTAATATCGCATTTGCTTCGGCATGTAACACATACCATTTTGTATGATGATCATCATCCTCACAAACATTCTCGAAGCCTGTTGGCGTACCGTTATATCCATCAGAAATGATCATTTTATCTTTAACAATAAGCGCACCTACTTGTTTGCGTTTGCAATATGATAATTTAGCCCATTCTCTGGCCATTTTTAAATAGGCAATATCATATCTAAGTTGTTTTTTTTCTGTCATTTAATAAAAACGAGTGGTGTTGATCCTAATAATTGGTTGGTTAACAATATAACTCCTAAAATAGCAGTTTATTTTCTAAAAGCAAAGTACTTAGAAAAATTGCTCGATTGCTGTTAAAGTTTTACCAAAATTTTTATTCTACAATCATTGGTTTTACTACACTTTTTACTATTGATGAAATATAAAATCATCTATTTCTTAAATTTTAATTTTGCAAACAAATCCCAAAGCACGACACCACAACTCACCGATATATTCAAAGAATGTTTAGTTCCATATTGAGGTATTTCTATACAATAATCAGAAACGTTTACTACTTCTTGGTCTACGCCTTTGATCTCATTACCAAAAACAACAGCTAATTTCTTATTCTTTTCAGGTTGAAAATCTTGTAGTTCAATACTATTTACTGCCTGTTCGATAGAAGCTACAGTAACTCCTTGATTTCTTAAATTATTTACTAAGGTTAGGGTGTCTTCTACATATTCCCAGTCTACAGAATCTGTTGCACCTAATGCCGTTTTATGAATATCTTTATGTGGAGGCCTAGCTGTAATACCACAGAGATAAACTTTTTCAATTAAAAAAGCGTCACTGGTTCTAAAAACCGAACCAATATTATTCAAGCTTCTAATATTATCTAAAATGATAATCAAAGGTGTTTTTTTTATTTTTTTAAAGGCTTCATTGGTCAATCTGTCCAGTTCGCTATTTTTCAATTTCCTCATAAAAAATGTTATCTTTAAGTCTGAATAATTAACTTCGCAAAACTAATTTAAAATTGCAATAATTGGCTGCAAATTCTAAGAAAGTCACTCCTTTAATGAAACAATACAATGCCATCAAGGGTAAATACCCAGATGCCATGTTATTGTTTAGAGTGGGCGATTTTTATGAAACTTTTGGCGAAGATGCCGTGAAAGCAGCCCAGGTTTTAGGTATCGTACTCACCAAGCGCGGTGCGGGTAGCGAGACGGAGACAGCATTGGCTGGTTTTCCGCACCATTCTTTAAATACTTACCTCCCAAAATTAGTGAAAGCAGGAATGCGCGTAGCGATCTGCGACCAGTTGGAAGACCCTAAAATGACCAAAACGATTGTTAAAAGGGGCGTAACTGAATTGGTAACTCCTGGGGTGGCGATGAACGATGAAGTATTACAATCTAAAACAAATAATTTTTTAGCGGCAATACATTTTGGCAAGAAACACTTAGGAGTTTCCTTTCTGGATATTTCAACAGGTGAATACTTGGTGGCAGAAGGAAACAGTGAGTACATAGATAAGTTATTACAGAACTTTAATCCCAGTGAAATTTTAGTTCAGAAACAATTTAAAACCAAATTTCTTGAATTATTTGGAGAGCGTTTCTATTCTTTTTATCTCGATGATTGGATATTTCAGGAGGATTATGCGAACGAAAGCTTAACGAGTCATTTTAAGATAAAATCGCTTAAAGGTTTTGGCATAGACGATATTCCCAATGGAATTATAGCCGCCGGGGTTGTATTATATTACTTATCAGAAGCGCAACATGATCAATTGAAACATATTTCGGCTATTCATCGTATTGAAGAAGACCATTATGTTTGGATGGATAGGTTCACGATCAGGAATTTAGAATTATATCACTCACAATCTCCAGAAGCAGTTACCTTATTGGATGTTATCGACCGTACCATTTCTCCAATGGGTGGCAGATTATTAAAACGATGGCTAGCCTTGCCTTTAAAAAGCTTAGATGAAATTCAAAAACGTCATGAAATTGTCAAATTTCTGATAGATAACGATTCTTTCTACGAAAAAATTACCTATCAGATAAAACAAATAAGTGATATAGAAAGATTGATATCAAAAGTGGCCGCAGGCAAAATAAATCCTCGAGAAGTAGTATCACTAAAAGATTCTCTAAAAGCAATATTACCTATAAAAGAGGCATCTGAAAAAAGTGCCAATAAATCGTTACAAAATTTTGGAAATACACTTCATGAATGTACGGAACTTATCAATAAAATCGATAACACGCTTTATGATGAAGCGCCCGTAAATATTAATAAAGGGAAAGCCATTGCGAATGGTGTTTCAAAAGAATTAGACGAACTCCGTGCTATCTCAACTTCAGGAAAAGACTATTTGGATAAAATTCTTACCCGCGAAACAGAACGAACAGGTATATCGAGCTTAAAAATAGCTTTCAATAACGTTTTTGGGTATTATATAGAAGTGCGAAATACACATAAAGATAAAGTCCCTGAGAATTGGGTTCGCAAGCAGACATTGGTGAGCGCCGAAAGATATATTACTGAAGAATTAAAAGAATACGAAACTAAAATTCTTGGTGCAGAAGAAAAAATTGCCATTTTAGAGCAACAATTATTCTCTCAGTTGTTGCATTTTATGCTTGCTTATATTCAGGAAGTACAACAAAATGCAAAACAAATTGCCAAATTAGATTGCCTTTGTTCATTTGCACTGACCGCAAAAGATAATAATTATGTTCGTCCGCAATTAGATGAAAGCACAGATCTGGAAATTAAAAATGGCCGCCATCCTGTTATTGAAAAACAACTACCAATAGGCGAGGAATATATAGCCAATGATGTTTTTTTGAATAGAAACCAACAACAGATCATTATGATCACCGGGCCTAATATGAGTGGTAAATCGGCCATATTACGTCAAACTGCCCTCATCGTTCTGTTGGCACAAATGGGTAGTTATATACCTGCTCAACATGCCAGAATAGGCGTTGTAGATAAGATATTTACCCGTGTTGGTGCCAGTGATAATATCTCTATGGGCGAATCGACCTTTATGGTAGAAATGAACGAAACTGCCAATATCCTAAATAATATTTCTGAACGAAGCTTGGTATTATTAGATGAAATTGGTCGAGGTACCAGCACTTATGATGGTATTTCGATTGCATGGGCCATCGCAGAATACCTTCATGAACATCCTTCAAGAGCAAAGACCTTATTCGCAACACATTATCATGAGTTGAATGACATGACAGAAACCTTTGAGCGGATAAAGAACTTTACGATTTCTATAAAGGAATTAAAAGATACCATTATTTTTTTACGAAAATTGGTGCCTGGCGGCAGTGAGCACAGCTTCGGTATACATGTTGCTAAAATGGCAGGGATGCCGGCCTCTGTAATTCATAGAGCCAATAAAATGTTAAAAAAATTAGAACAAAATCATAGTTCTGATGATATTAAAAATAAATTAAA
>CBDUPN010000099.1:0-6529 GCA_965369125.1 uncultured Aureibaculum sp.
TTAATAAAAAAAGCTTGACAGGTGAGGTTAATAGAAGGCTTCATGAGGCTATGGTAACATTTACAAGAGATTTTAAAACGGTTTATTTTAGTGCAAATAACTATAATGATAAGGAAAAATCGATAAGAAGTACTGTTGGGTTTGATAATGTACAATTATATAAAGCTTCGATTAATGAAAATGGCGAATGGGTAAATATTCAAAAATTACCCTTTAACAGTGACGATTTTCAAACAGGTTTACCATCTTTGAATAAAGATGAAACCAAGTTGTATTTTGTTTCAGACAGGCCCGAATCAATAGGGAAAACGGATATTTTCGTAGTAGATATCAACCCAGATGGATCTTATGGAGAACCTAAGAATATGGGTCCAAGGATAAATACAGAAGAACGAGAAATGTTCCCTTTTATAAGCGATGATAATATACTGTACTTTTCTTCACAAGGCCATGCAGGGTATGGTAATCTAGACGTATTTGCCAGTAAAATATTCGACAATACGGTTTCAATACCGCTTAATTTAGAACAACCCATCAATAGTGCAAAAGACGATTTTGCCTATATCATAGAAGATGAAAAACATAAAGGATATTTTTCTTCGAACAGAACCGACGGTAAAGGAGATGATGATATTTATTCATTCAACGAAGACGAAGAACTATTTATTGAATGTCTACAAACCATCCAGGGCGTTGTGAGAGATAAGGATACTCAGGAATTATTACCCGGAGCTATCGTAGCGATTTTAGATAAAGATGGTAATCAACTTCAAATTACAGCGGCACATGAAGATGATGCTACCTATAGTTTTGATGTTCCATGTAATGATAATTATAAAATTGTTGCAACCAATGAGGGATATCTAAGGAAAGAACTAACTGTTAAAACAGTAAATGATATAGATGCGCCCGCTATTGAAAAGAATATTGATCTTTCAACTGAATTTATTTTAGTAGGAGATGAATTATTAGTAAATATTGATGTGATCTATTTTGATTTTGATAAATATAATATCCGTACAGATGCTGCAGCCGAACTGGACAAGGTGATCGAAGTAATGAATAAATATCCAGAATTAAAGATCCATGCGACATCTCATACAGATTCTAGAGGGCCAGCTTCTTATAATATGAGATTATCTAAAAGAAGGGCAAATTCGAGTGTTGAGTATATCGTTTCGAAAGGTATAGATGCCGGTAGATTAACGAATGAAGGCATGGGTGAAAGTAACCTGGTAAATGATTGCGGTGACGGAAAGAAATGTACAGAAGAAGAACATCAGCTGAATAGACGAACTAAATTTAGAGTGGTCGAACAGATTAAGGTAAAACAAGAATAATATATAAAACCACTTCTTTTGAAGTGGTTTTTTTATTATTTTACAACTATGATTTCGAATAAAGTAATATTTGTTATAGGCGTATCGGGGGTAGGCAAGAGCACCATAGGTAATCTACTTTCTAAAGAACTTGGAATACCTTTTTTTGATGGCGACGACTTTCATCCCAAAGAAAATATTAGAAAAATGGCAGGTGGTAAACCGCTGAACGATAAAGATCGCTCAGGATGGCTGACTTCTTTAAATAAACTTGCCAAAGAGCAGCTTGAACATAACAGTTGTATTATAGCTTGTTCTGCATTAAAACACAAATACCGCATTATTTTAAGCAATGGAATTGAAAATAAGGTAAAATGGGTGCATTTACATGGAACATTTGATCAAATTTCCAAAAGAATAAATAATAGATCAGGTCATTTTATGCCGCCAGATTTATTGAAATCTCAATTCAATATTTTAGAAAGTCCAATAGATTCCATACAAGTAGATATTGATTTAAATCCTCAACAAATAGTGAATAAAGTTAAAGAAGAATTATTACATAAATCTGAATTTGGTTTAGTCGGATTAGGAGTTATGGGAAAAAGCCTAAGTAGGAATTTGGCAAGAAATGGGTTTAAAATTTCTATGTTCAACAGGCATGTGAAGGATACAGAAGAAAATGTTGCCATAAATTTTAAAAGTGAATACGATGAATTAAAAGAGAGCGAAGCATTCGATAGCATACCTGAATTTGTAAATTCCTTACAAAAACCAAGAAAAATTATGCTCATGGTAAATGCCGGTAAAGTAGTTGATTTGGTTATTAATGAACTCATACCACACTTGTCCGAAGGCGATATTTTAATTGATGGGGGTAACTCCAATTATGAAAATACCAAAGAACGATTTGAGTATTTAAAATCTAAAAAGCTACATTTTATTGGTGCTGGTGTTTCTGGAGGAGAAGAAGGGGCTTTAAACGGACCGTCCATTATGCCAGGAGGTAATAAGGAAGTGTTCGAAATCATCGCGCCATTCTTGAAAACTATTGCAGCCAAAGATGATGATAATCTACCATGTTGCGCTTATGTGGGTCCGGAAGGTAGCGGCCATTTTGTAAAAATGGTCCATAATGGTATAGAATATGTCGAAATGCAATTGCTGGCTGAGGTCTTTGACATTTTAAAATCGATTGGTAAGAACCTCGACGAGATCGCTGATATTTTAGAATCTTGGAAAACTACAGCGAACAGTTATTTACTAGAGATTACCATAGACATTCTAAGAAAGAAAGAAGGCAGCGACTGGTTGGTCAATAAAATTCTGGATAAGGCCGGAAATAAAGGCACAGGAAATTGGGCAACGATTGCTTCGGCACAATTAGGTATACCGAGTACTTTAATAGCCTCTGCTTTATTTGCTCGTTATATATCATTTTATAAAGAAGAAAGAATATTAAATCACGAGAGATTTGATGCTAAAAAGAATCATATACCGAACCTAACTATTGACGAAGTTTTAAATGCCTATCAATTTTCAAGAATAATGAATCATTATCAAGGTTTTAAGTTAATTGCTAATGCATCTAATACTTATGTATGGAATTTAAACTTAAGCGAAATAGCAAGGATCTGGACCGGCGGTTGTATTATAAAATCAGCATTAATGAAAAAATTGGTTCAATTGTTTAAAAAATCAGATGATATGTTTGATGATAAAAGATTTGTTCAATTGATAAGGGAAATAAGACCCGCTGCAAATAAAGTTGTATCGCAATCCATTTCAAATGAGTTGGCAATTCCTTGTTTAAGCGAATCTGTTAATTATTTTAATGCCTATACTACAGAAAATTCATCAGCAAGTTTAATTCAGGCGCAGCGAGATTATTTTGGAGCGCACACCTATCAAAGAAATGATGACAATTCCAATAGATTTTATCATACCGATTGGACAAAAAAATAGTCTGTTTAAACTAATTAATCAACATCTGGAAGTAAGATCTCAGCGTCAAAACTGTTGGCATACTTTAGATCTTTAAACCAATATTCTGAAGAAACAATTTCAAAAACTATTGAATTTTCAGTGAATATTTCTTTTTTAAGTTGCCAGATAATGTCTTTGGCTTCCTTAAATTGTCCACCCTTTAAATTTTCACTGAATAATCGATTGATAATGGTATTTTCTGGCATCCCTTGTGCCAGCAACCTAATAATAAGTGGCTCTGAATTTTCATCGAAAATCTTCAAATCTTCTTTCTTCTTTGTTGTAATTTGAATTTTAAATTGTACTGCCTCCGGATAAGGAAATTTGCCGTTATAAGCTTGATACAACAATTGGTGAACATTAAAAAACTCTTCATGTTCCGCTAGATCGGCATATTCTTCCCACATAGATTCATCTATCATTTCATGAGACAAGTTTTGCAATTGACCTTCATTAAACCTATCCTTAAAGACATATGCTAAGACTATTTTAGCAGCTTCTTCAGGTTCATTATCCGAAAGCGACATCAAACACATTTCCTTTAATTCATTTTCGGCAATATCGGAGGTGTCGCCATAATCCATGGCCTCAAGCAATTCTTTATAATTTAAAGAGGTCCAACCATTTGGTAATTCATAGATCGTCGAAAATTTTAATAGTTCTATAGTGAAGGCGGTTTTCATAAATTAAAAAATATATTTTTATGGTGTGACACCATTTTTTGATTTAGGTCACTTTTTTAAATTAAAACAGAATGAAAGTTAAATAATTTATGATAAATTTAGATACCGAAATAAGATGGTGACTTTTGTCTATTTTGAGCGTCTAAATAATAATATCTAAGAAAACAATGAGTAAGTCCTTAGCATCTTCAAAAGCCAATTTTGGAACATTACCGGTTTTCTTAACCGCTATATCCACCATTTTAGGAGCAGTAATGTTTCTGCGTTTCGGATTTGCCGTCGGATCGGTAGGTTTTGTAGGTACACTATTGATTATTTTGATAGGGCATATCGTCACGATCTCCACAGCGATGGCCTTGGCGGAAATCGCTACAAATCAGAAAGTTGAGGGTGGTGGCGAATACTTTATTATATCGAGGTCTTTTGGTTTAAATATTGGTGCGGCCATTGGTATTACCTTATATTTATCGCAGGCTGTAAGTGTTGCTTTTTATGTGATTGCCTTTGCCGAAGCTTTTGATGCTATAAAACCATGGGTGGCAGCAGAATTAGGTTATGAGTTATACGACAATCGTCTTTTTAGTATACCTGCTTTACTTATATTAATTTGGCTAATGGTTAAAAAAGGCGCAGATCTGGGAATGAAAGCGCTCTATGTTGTGGTTACTATTCTGGCAATTTCTTTGGTGCTGTTCTTTCTAGGCTCTACACCGCATTCTGAAGTATTTGATAATTCCCAACTTTTTAAGGGTGTTTCTTCCGAAAATGGATTCTTTTATGTGTTTGCTATAATATTTCCGGCGTTTACCGGAATGACAGCCGGTGTGGGATTGTCGGGTGACCTAAGAGACCCCAAAAGATCAATTCCTTTAGGAACACTTTCGGCAACGATCATTGGCATGATCATCTATGTTTTTATCGCCTATAAATTGGCATCTTCTGCTAGTCCTGCAGATTTGGTAAATGATCAACTCATCATGGGTAAGATCGCATTATGGGGTCCGATTATCCCTATCGGATTGGCAGCAGCAACAATATCATCTGCATTAGGTTCTTTTATGGTAGCCCCAAGGACTTTACAAGCGATTGGTGGTGATAAGGTCTTACCTAATAATTTTATTAATTTTTGGTTATCTAAGGGTACAAAAAAGAATAACGAACCCAGAAATGCAACAATTTTGACAAGTATTATTGCCTTAGTTTTTGTGCTCATGGGAGATGTAAATGCTGTCGCCGAGATTATATCCATGTTTTTTATGGTTACTTATGGATCATTATGCCTCATTTCTTTTATGCAGCATTTTGCAGCCGATCCTTCCTATAGGCCTTCTTTTAAATCTAAATGGTACTTATCTTTGATCGGAGCAGTCATGTGTATCTATTTGATGTTTAAGATCAATACTCCTTATGCCATGGCAGCTATAGCACTGATGGTTGTGCTGTATTTTTATATTTCTATAAAGAGTGATACCAAAAAAGGTATGGCGAATATCTTCCAAGGGGTAATTCATCAATTCAGCCGAACAATTCAAGTTTTCTTACAAAAAACTGAAAAGGAAAAAATTGAAGAATCCTGGAGACCTGCGGTATTATGTATTTCTAAAGATAGTTTTGAAAGGTATAGTGCACTTGAAATGATGAAATGGATATCAGACAGGTATGGTTTCGGCACTTATATACATTTTGAACAGGCTTATTTCTCAAATGAATCTAAAAGTATTGCAAAAACTAAACTCGATAAATTAATTGAGATGGCATCAGCCAGTAAATCTAATGTATATCTTGAAACACTAATTGCCCCTTCAAATACTTCGGCCATTGTATATGCAATTCAGCAACCAGGGATCTCTGGCCAAGCTAATAATATGATGCTTTTTGAATATAAAAAAGGCGAAACAGACTGGCTTAAAGTTATTGTAGAACATTTTAATGTCTTAAAAACGGCCGAATTTGATCTTTGTATCCTCGCCAGTTCAGATAAAGGTTTTGGTTATAAAAAGGATATTCATATTTGGATCCGCAAAGAAGATTATAGCAATGCCAACTTAATGATCTTATTATCGTATATCATTCTTGGACACCGAGACTGGAAAAAGGGTCAGATAAAAATATTTGCAATATTCCCAAAAGAAGATATTTTAAAAGAAGAATTGAACCTGATCGAGCTCACATCCAGTGGTAGATTACCTATCTCTGCTAATAATATTCGTGTGTTGCCTTTAGATGAGAATAAGAACCGGAAAGATCTTATTAATGAATATTCAATTGATGCGGATCTAACACTAATTGGGTTTCATGAAAGCAATATGAGATCTGAAAAGAGTTTAGATTATTTTGAAGGTTATGATGAGATTGGTAATATTCTATTCGTAAATACCTTAACTTCCAAATCTATTAAATAGTCTTATGAAAAGATCAATTAGTATTTAGGAATTAATCTTTTTTTCATAGATACCAAAAGGCCCACCAATACACCGATGGCAAAACTTCCCATGATGATCAAGACGCGAGACATTGATAGTTTCCAAACTAAAAATTTAA
>CBDUPN010000100.1:0-6510 GCA_965369125.1 uncultured Aureibaculum sp.
CAATTTTAGACTTTGATATTTGCTCAGATAATTCATCTTGCGTTAAAATATCCATTCTGCTCATAGGAGCTCTTAACATAGTTCTTGCCAAAGGGGTAGGAATTCCTTTCTCATTCAAACAAGATACCAATGCTTCTCCAATTCCTAAACTGGTAAGCACTTCGGCGGTATCATAATATTCTGAATCAGGATAATTCTCAGCGGTTAATTTAATAGCTTTTCTGTCGTTGGCAGTAAATGCCCTTAAGGCATGTTGAATTTTCAATCCTAATTGAGATAAAACATCAGAAGGAACATCTTTCGGATTTTGAGTAACAAAATATACACCAACACCCTTAGATCTTATCAGTTTTACAATACTTTCTATCTGGTTTAACAGTGCTTTAGACGCTTCATTAAAAATCAGATGCGCTTCATCTATAAATAATATAAGTTCGGGCCTGCCAGAATCTCCTTGTTCAGGTAAAGTAGCATAAATTTCAGCTAATAATTGCAACATAAATGTTGAGAACAATTTTGGCTTGTCTTGGATATCCGTTAAACGCAATACCGATATCACGCCTCTACCATTTTCATCAACCCTTATAAGATCATCTATTTCAAAGGAGCGTTCTCCAAAAAAAAGATCACCGCCTTGTTGCTCAATTTCAACAACTTTACGAAGGATTGCTCCTGTTGAAGAAGTAGAAATACGTCCATATTCCGCTTCTAATTCATCCTTACCATCCTGAGTTGAATATTGTAATACCTTTTTAAAATCATTGAGATCTAATAATGGAAGTTTTTTATCATCACAATATTTAAAGAGAATAGCCACTATACCACTTTGAACTTCTGATAGATCTAAAATCCTGGATAAAAGTACCGGGCCAAACTCAGAAACTGTGGCCCTTAAACGCGTACCGTTTTGTTCAGAAATAGTGAGAATTTCAACTGGAAATCCCTTTGCTTCAAACGGTAATCCAATTTTCTGATGGCGTTCATCAATTTTAGGGTGACCCGGACTCGCTTTGGCTAATCCACTCAAATCTCCCTTTACATCCATCAAAAGAACAGGAATTCCATTTTCAGAAAGGTTTTCTGCCAAAACTTGTAATGTTTTTGTTTTACCGGTACCGGTTGCTCCGGCAATGAGGCCATGACGGTTTAGGGTTTTTAATGGAATTTTTACAAAGGCATCTGTAATGGTCTCTTCGCCTAACATGGCTGCTCCTAAAGTTATATACTCACCTTTAGTTTTGTATCCTTCATTTATATATTTAAAAAAAGTTTCCTTTGATTTCATCAGTAAAGATCTGTTTTATATCAGTTCATAAAAATAAGATTAAATATATCAATACAAAAATTGTAATACATATTAATCGTATTTATTGTCAGTTTAACTTTTTATCTTTGCCGGATGATAGATACTGCCACACAAAATTTAATTGACAAAGGTAAAATGCTACCCTTGATGGAGGAATTTTATACAATTCAAGGAGAAGGGTTTCATACCGGTACTTCTGCATATTTCATTCGTGTTGGTGGCTGTGATGTAGGTTGTCATTGGTGTGATGTTAAAGAAAGCTGGAATGCCGATCTTCATCCTGCGACATCAAGCGATCAAATTATTAAAAATGCCGAGAAGTATAGTAATACGGTGGTTATTACAGGTGGTGAACCATTGATGTGGAATATGAATTATTTAACGGAGCAGTTGCAAAATAAAAATATAAAAACACATATCGAAACTTCGGGGGCATATCCATTGACTGGCGTTTGGGACTGGATCTGTTTGTCTCCCAAAAAGAACAAATTGCCATTAAAGGATATTTATTTAAAAGCAGATGAGTTAAAGGTAATCGTCTATAATAAAAATGACTTTAAATTTGCCGAAGAGCAAGCCTCAGAGGTAAACAAAGACTGTGTTTTGTATTTACAACCGGAATGGAGTAATCAGAAAAAAATGACTCCTTTAATTGTTGAATATGTTATGCAAAATCCTAAGTGGAAAATTTCTTTACAAACCCATAAATATTTACAGATTCCCTAGACAAAAGATTTGATCCGCTGTAAGGTTATATTATAAATTCTATCAAACTGCTCTTTTAATCCCATATCGCTATTATCGAATTCTATGGCATCATCGGCTTTCATCAGTGGTGAATCTTTCCTGGTAGAATCAATTTTATCCCTGAGTTGGACATTTTGTAATATTTCCTGATAGGTTACTTTGTGTCCTCGGTCCAATAATTCTTTATAACGTCTTGTAGCTCTTTTTTCAGGAGATGCTGTCATAAATAACTTCAGTTCTGCCTCTGGAAAAACAACCGTACCTATATCTCTACCATCCATCACCAACCCTTTATTAATGCCCAATTCCTTTTGCTGTTCTACCAATCTTTTTCTTACAGCAGAGAGTGTAGATACTTTACTCACCAATTTAGAGACTTCAATAGATCTAATTTCTTTTTCTACATTTTTATTATTCAAATACATTTCAGAAAATTTTAATTTTTGATTGTATTTAAATTTTAAATTAATCTTATCCAGATTTTTTATCAGTTCATTTTCGTTTAAAAAATCTTTACCAACCATACCATGTTTCATCGCATATAATGTAACAGCTCTGTACATAGCTCCGGTATCAACATATAAATATCCTAATTTGTTTGCCAATTCCTTTGCAATGGTACTCTTTCCTGTGGATGAATATCCGTCAATGGCGATGATAATCTTTTCTGTTTCTTTCACGTTTTTTTATTTAAAATGTTCTCTTTGCTAAGTCTATATTAAGCGTAAATGTATTCGAATTAGATGCCGGATGAAACTTAGTAAATGCATAATTTAATTTCAAACGTCCCATTTTCAAACCAAAACCTGCTGATAATCCGGCGAAAGTTCTGCTTTCAGCCAAGCGTAATTCGCGACCACGTCTAAAGTTATAACCTAATCTTAAATTAAATCCTTTATCGGGGAAAAATTCTGCTCCAATTGCTACATGTCTAAACGCATTTGCAATAAAAGATATTTTATCATTGCTTGTCTCTCCGCCAATCGTAGTTTGACTATCTGAAGGATTTTCAACAGACACATTCCATTTTTGCAAACTATTAATGGTTAGATGCCATTGTAAAGGTACATTCTCTACCTTATAAGATGCCCCTAACGCTATCTCTAAAGGTAATGATTCTCGCACTTCATCAAAAGCTGTAATCTGATATCCGATATTTCTGATAACTGCACTAAAAATATATGGCTTGGTGTCATTAAAATAGGTTAGGCCAAAGTCTAAAGCAGCACCGCTCGAAGTATAGTTTTCAATACGAGAACTAATAAATTTTATATTAGAACCGGCATAGAAATCGCTTTTAGGGATTCTATACGAATAACCAATAGAAAGCGCTACATCTCCCGCATTAAATGTACCTGTCTCATTGCCATCTTCGTCAGCTGCTATAAATTTTCCGTAATTGACATAAGTAATTCCGGCATGTATGGTACCAATACGTCTATTGATCAAATGCGCAAACGATAAAGATCCATAATTCACATCGGTTAAGAAATCTACATAACTTGCCGAAACAAGATTATCTAGTTCTTTATTAATCGTTGATGGATTCCATAATGGCTGGTCAATATCGTCGTATAAGGTCAAGACCTCACCACCCAAGGCTGCTTGACGAGCCGAAGTAGTCACATTCAAAAAATTAAATATTTGTTCACCCCCAACTTGAGAAAACATCAATGTCGTATTTAATAAAAAGGCTAATAATAAAATGTTCCTCATTCCGTACACAAAGAAAGTGAATTATAAACTATAACGTAATAATTTACAGATATTTTGCGCTTCTTAAAACAAAAAAATATTAAATCTAATCGTAATATTATTATTAACCATTCTAAAATCTAAAATTATTATTTTTTGGAAGATGAATACCTTTGGAGATTTTTATTTAAAAGGTCAATCTTATTGTCAGCTAAATAATGAACAGAACTTTTAGTGAATGAGCCGTTCTTTAACTTTTTGCCCGCAGGATGCCCGGTTAGAATTTCAATTCCCTCATCAATGGTTCGTATTCCCCATATATGAAATGAACCATTTTCTACAGCCTTTACTACATTATGATCAAGCATCAAATTTGACACATTACTTTCCGGAATAATAACTCCTTGCTCACCATTCAATCCTGATTGTTTACAAACTTCGAAATAGCCTTCTATCTTTTCATTAATAGCACCAACGGGTTGCAATTCACCTTTTTGATTAACTGAGCCCGTAACTGCAATACCTTGTTTTATCGGTAATTGAGATAGACTAGACAAGATAGCGTATAGTTCAGCACTTGATGCACTATCACCTTCTATTTCAGAATAGCTTTGCTCGAAAACAAGGCTAGCAAACAGACTAATTGGTTTATTTTGACCATACTTTTCCAGCAAATAACCTAAAAGAATCAGAACACCTTTGGTGTGAATTGGGCCGCCTAATTTAGATTCTCGTTCTATATCAACAAGACCCTCTTTGCCAGATGCTACAATAGAAGTGATCTTATTAGGTCTACCAAATATAATATCTCCTAAATCAATCACAGAAAGGCCATTTATCTCCCCTATCTTAGATCCTGATAATGAAATCATCAAGGTATTCTCTTTTATCAACTCTTTAATCTTTTCTTGGATAAGGCTAGAACGGTAATATTTGGCATCAATAGCTTTTAGTATATTTGCTGCGGTTATGCTTCTTTTACCTTCGATTTGGGCATAGTGATTTGCTTCATGTAAAATATTACTTATCTCACCGAATCTAATGGAGATTTTATTTTGATTTTTAGCCATCCTACAACCATGTTCAGCAATACCTGCGATAGCCGCATCATCTAATGGAATCAAGTTGTTTTCAGCTTCAATTTTATAGATCACCATGGCAAAATCTTTAAGATTTTCTAAAGAATAATCCATTGAGGTATCAAATTCTGCCTTTACCTTGAATAATTCTCTAAAATCCTCATCCCACTCGTATAGTAAAGAATATAATCTTGGAGAACCAATTAATACTATTTGAATATTAAGTGGAATAGGATCGGGCTTTAAGCTTTTAGTACTTAAGAAACCAAATCTTTCACTGGCATCTTCTATAATTAGTTCATTATTATTTAGGGCTCTTTTAAGGCTATCCCAGGAAAAATAATTAAGAAGAAGTTCCTTTAACGGAATTATTAAGTAACCGCCATTGGCTGCATGAAGTGATCCGCCTCTTATTAATGTAAAATTAGTGATGAGCGTACCCATTTGTGACTCATGCTCAACCTTGCCAAAAAGATTGTTATAAGTTGGATTTAATTCCATCACTATTGGTGCGCCTTGAAGATTTGTGTTGTTTGTAATTATATTGACATCATATTTGATAAATCTTTGTTCTTTAAATGTAGGGTCTTTGCCTAGGGATTTTGTTGCATTAAGAAATTCATTTAAATTATTTAAAATATCTTTTTTAATATTTTCCAGGTATTCGAGAACATCATTAAACTTTTGATATTTTTCTTGAAGTTCTTCTAACAAAGATTCGATTGCATAAAGTGCAACTTTTTCTTCAAGTTGCATGAGACTTGTATTTCCATCCCGTTCCAATTCTCTACTTTTTCTCAAAAGAGACATTAATTCATCCTTAAATTTACTTTGTTTCTTTATGATTTCTTTTTGGGTCTTTTTATCTAGTTTTTGAAAATTTTTATCAATAATTGGAGAACCACTCTCGTCGGTTGGAAGAACCATGATCTCAATAGGCGTTCGTCTTATTACGAAATTATTTGCTTTTGCCTTCTGATGAATATTTTTATAGAGTTCTTTCTCTTTTTGTTGATACTTCTGAATAATATTTTCTCTCTTTTCGGCATATTCATTACTTTCAAAAGCGTTGATTAATGATTTTTGTACTTCTTCAATAAGTAACTTTATTTCATTTTTAAAAATCCTTGAACCTCCTTGAGGCAATTTTAATTTTTTGGGTTGGTAAGGATCCTTAAAATTATTAACATAACACCAATCACCTGGTGGAATCTCATTTTTGGCTTTTTCCTCTAAAAAATGATTTACAGCTTTAAGCTTACCACTACCGGGGTACCCTGAAACATAAATATTGAAACCACCAATTTTGTTACCTATCCCAAATTCTAATGCTTCTAATGCCCTATGCTGACCTATTAGTGGTTTCGAAGGAGGTTCCTTTCTTATTTTGTTCCAGTTAAAAATTGAAGTTGAAATTGTTCTTCTTAATTTTTTATGACCTAACTCCTTTATCATAAGACAATGCTATTTATAAGTTAAAAACAACATTGAAAGTTACATCAACTGTCAATCAATATAAATGACGAAGGTCATTTCTTAAAAATTATATTGACATGTCCTTAGTTATGAATTTTACAACTTACTAAATAAGGGAATTGGATAAATAATTTAAGAATAAGCAAATGGCAAAAAAAAATCCTCACATCTTAGAGATATGAGGATTTTTAAAAAGAAAGGCGATGA
>CBDUPN010000101.1:0-6449 GCA_965369125.1 uncultured Aureibaculum sp.
GATATTGCTGTTGCATTTAATAATATGGTTATAGGTTATAGAGGTTATGAATATGAAAATCAATCCTGGACAGATATTGATAAAGTGATATTCTATTATTCCGATTATAATAATGCATTGAACATAGATGATGAGATTTTGTCTAAAAGTGTAAAATTATATCCCAATCCGGTAGATGATGTTTTGATCATTGATTCAGAAATACCTTTAACCAAAGTGGAGGTCTATTCGATATTGGGAAAAAAAGTAAAAGAATTCAATGCTGGTTTTAATTCAATGCGAATGGATAATTTATCAAATGGCGTTTATATAGTAAGAATATTGGCCGAAAAAGGTTCGGCAACCAGAAAATTGATCAAGAAATGAGCATAGAATAATTCTATAGTTTGTTCAATAGATAAAAAATAACCCGGCCATTTGCCGGGTTATTTTTTTACAGAAAACATAGCATATTAACTTTTCCTTGCTAATCAGTATTTGTTTAAATATTAAATACTTTTTTCCATGAAGCTTTTTTAGACTTCGGTTCTCCATAACCGTAACCATAACCATACCCGTAGCCTCTTTTTTCATAATTGGTATCATTAATGAGGATGGCCATATTAGGCAATCGCTTGTTTTCATACATCGTTTTTGGGATCTTTAACAGACGCTTATCTAAAAAGTTCGCCCTTATCACAAATACGAACAGGTCTGCATGATGGCCTAATAATAAGGTATCGGTAACTATGTTTACAGGAGCAGTATCTATAATTATATAGTCATAATTGGCTTTGCCATAGGCTATCACTTCGTCAAATCGGCCATTGGTCAATAATTCTGACGGGTTTGGCGGTATAACCCCCGATTCTAATACATCAAGATTCGTTTCTTTATGGTGCACTATAACATCGGTTACTTTTAAACTGCTATCTATTAAAAAATGTGTCAATCCTTTCTCTTGTTTTGTTTTTAAATAGGTGGCAATTTTTGGCTTTCTGATATCAGCCCCTATCAACAACACCTTTTTGTTCAATAAGGCCATGGCTGAAGCCAGATTTATAGCTATAAAGGTTTTGCCTTCACCGCCTATTGTTGAGGTGATAAAAATGGTCTTGCCACCATTAAGGTCACGCGGCAACATAAAATTAACGTTCGTTCTCAGTAAACGGAAAGATTCAGCCACATTGCTCCTGTCCTGTTCAGAAATAATAACTTTCTTTTCCGATTTTGTGGTTGGTATATCGCCCAAAATAGGGGCTTTAACCACCCCTTCCACATCTTCAAGGGCATGAATTTTATTGTCTAATAACATGCGAATATAGATCACCATAAAAGGCACTATCAAACCCAGCAATAAAGCCACGATGTAAACGATCATTTTCTTGGGCGACACCGGTTTACTACCTCCGTCAGCTTTATCAATTATTTTGGCATTTGGGGCTGTAACAGCCAATGTTATTGAATTTTCCTCTCTTTTTTGTAATAAATATAAATATAAGGTCTCAATGATTTGTTGCTGGCGTTGTATATCTCTGATTTCTCTTTCTTGTTTTGGTGCTAATGAAGATCTTTCACTTGAACGTATTTCTTGTTTTTTATATTCACTCAATTTAATTCTAAGGGAAGCCTTTAAGTTGATCAAACGTTGTATAATACTTTCCTTGTATTTTAATATCTGTTCGTTTAGATTGATCACTATTGGGTTTAAATTACTCGAATTTGCCAATAGCCTATTGCGTTCTAGCAGTAATTTATTATAATTAAAAGTATTACTATTGATGGTGTTAGATTCATCAGGTAAGCCTAAATTTGTGGGTATTAAGTCTTCTTCATTTTTCTTTACATAATTAATCATATAATCTACCAATCGCACCTGTGAATTTAAATCAACGATTTTTTTATTTAATTCAGAAGTAGACTCCAAGATAATACCAGCTTCAGCGGACAGGTCGGTTAGCTTATTTTTTGTTTTGAATTCTTCTACCCCAATATCAACACTGGAAAGATCCTCTGAAATAACATCCAATCTGTCGTTAATAAATTTATCAGTATTCTTAGCAATCTGACTTTTATCTTCAACAGCATTTTTATTATACTGCGAGATTAACTGGTTCAAGATATTTTGTGCTTTTAGTTTTACAGGGTCTCTTAATGTTAGGACCAAAAGATTCGATTGTTTACTTTCAGGAGCTATTTTAAGAATTTCTCTATAATGGTTAGCGACTTCTTTCAACGGACTTATTTTAACGAATATCTCTTCTCCAATATCTTTATTTTCAATACTCATTGGAGTTATAATAATATCACCAAATTTACAAGTGATTCTTTCACCAAAAGAATTTTTTGAAACTTCCATTCCATTCTGATTGCTTAATTGAATTTTAAGATCAGACCATCCACCCACACTAAATGCGGTATCTAATTCATATAAAACAGAATCTGGAACTAAGAAATTTATATTAATGGGTATTTCTTTTTTGTAAATCTCACGTCTGGCTATTCTTCCCTGGCTATAATATGATATGTTAAGTTGTAAATCCTTTATCACATTTTCCATTAGCGTACGTGATTTAAGAATACCCGTTTCTGTGTCTAGTGAAGTTTTTCTACCTTTTATTATTCCAAGATCTTCGAATGCTGAGAGTTCTGAGGTTATACTTCCTTTTTCATCGTCAGCGATCAAAATAGTTGAGGAAACTTCATATTGGTAGTTGGCGTATCGAAGAAATATAAAAGCAATAGACATGGCTATTATAAAACCAAGTAAAAACCATTTCCAATAGAAACTATATTTTTCAAAAACAGCCCTTAAGTCTATTTCATCATCTTTGTCTTCTATATCGTCAATATATATAGTTTTAATCTTATTATCGCTTTGCATAGAATTTATTTCGCTTAAAAATAATTATATATTAGCATAAATACACCTGCAGTCAAAATATTATTCTGTTATTTAAAAAAATAATCTAAAAAAATTAAAGGCAAGTCGTTTGATATCCATTTTTAAAGAAAATTTCTTGAGTTCGGTTAAGTGGTTGGTTTTTAGCTTATTATTTTGAATCTTATTTTGCATGTTCAAATGAAATAATGCTGCCATATTAAATATGATTGCTAAACTAAAAAGAATAAATAAACTTAATGTCGACATATTTTGGTTCATTAAAAAAAATACTAGAGCAATAATTAGACTATATGTCGTTAAGATGATGCTAGCTGTGATATGCGATAATCCAGAATCTATTAATATATGATGCACATGATTGCGGTCGGGTTTAAAAAGTCCTTTTTTATTTAACATACGGATCATAATAACCCGTAATGTATCAAAGGTCATTATAAATAGCATTGCGAGGGTTAACAAAAGTGCGTTTTCGGGCTGAATATGAATAGCCTTTAGCTGATCGAATTCTAATGATAAAAACCGCAAAACTAAAACCCCGATCAGGAAGCCGGTGATCATAGAACCGGCATCACCCATAAATATTTTATTGTTTTTCGATAAATTATATCTTAAAAACGCCGATAAAAAACCTAATGGTACAAGTGCTAACAAGAAATAAAAATATAACTGTAAACTATAAAATATCAACCCAAGAAAAGCGAAAATTACAATACCTAACATAGCCGCCAAACCATCAATACCATCGATTAAATTATAAGCATTTATAATGCTTAGCATGGCAAAATAACTAAAAATAATAGTAAACCATATTGGAGCTTCACTGAACCCTAAAAAGCCATAAAAATTATGAATTTGAATTTCAGGACTAGCGAGTAAAAAAGTAATGGCTAATAATTGGGAAATGATTTTTTCACGGGCCGATAATATTATCAAATCATCCTTTAAGCCCGCCAAGAACAAAATTGACAAGGCAGTAATGATATAAAAACTAATAGTTGTTTCTACATAAATTTGAATTAAAAAAAGTACTATTATTAAACTTGCAAAAAAGGCGATACCGCCAAGGATCGGGATCTTTGTGTTGTGAGAACTTCGCGAATTGGGTTCATCCATCAATTTCTCATAGCGCATTATGCCAATGAGCTTTGGGATCATTATGAAGGTTATAACAAATGAGATTATAACAATCAAAAATCCGTACTTTTCTATAGATAGTGATTGTAATAAAATTTTCATTTATACTTAAATTAAATAATTGAACCCTTAAATTGAATAAATTTAAATGAATACGGGGTTAGAAGCACGATTAAAAATTAAAAATAACCATTCACGGAAGCCATTAACAAACATAGAAAATAATTAAAAAGGTTTCGATATTTTTAAAAAAATATTATCAACATTAATTGGCCCATTTTTCTTTTAATACATCCCATAAAAATAGTGGTGTAGAAATAAAGTTTCGTTTCCATAAGCGTTTAGGTTCTCCTAATAATCTAATGAACCACTCTAATCCTAGTTTTATCCAAATAGGTCCGGGTCGTTTTATTGAACCAGCGTAAAAGTCAAAGACAGCACCAATAGAAGCAATTACTCGAACATTTATTTGATCTTTATTAGCATGAACCCACAATTCTTGTTTAGGTGCTGTCATACCCACAAAAAGAATATCAGGATGAAATGTATTGATAGCACCTAGAATTTCGTTCGTTTCTTTTTTAGAAAATTCGGGGTCGAATGACGGGCAATATGTACCCACACGAATCAATGGATATTCTTCTTGCAACTTTTTTTCAATGCGTTGCAAGGTATTTTCTGTGGCTCCCATATAAAAGATAGCTTGCCCTTTTTCGTTGGCTTGTGCCAATAAATATTGATGTATATCGGCCCCAGCAATTTTTTTTAACGCTGTTATCTTTAAAAATTTAGCGGCTAAGACAATCCCAATACCATCAGGCAACAATATATCACTGCTTAGAAGTGCTTCTTCAAAAAGCTTATTATTCTTTGCTAAAATATAGGAATGCGGATTGAATGAGTTTATAATACAGCGATTTTCAGTTTGTATTTCCGAAAGTGGTGCATCGAATATTTTCTGAGTGATAACGTCTTTTAAATTCATTGTAAAAATATAGTAAACTTACTGTTTTTTCAAAAGTTGATCATATACTTCTTCAAGCTGTTCGTTATATTGGTCAATTCTATATTTTAATTCCACTTTTTTATAGCCATTATTAGAAATTCTTTCAGCCAATTCATGATCATTCCAAAGCTTTTTTATAACGGTTATTAACGAACGTTCACTGCCAGGTTGGAACAGTAATCCATTGACATTTTCTTCTATAATTTCAGGGTTACCAGCCAGATCTGGGGCGATGATAGGTAGTTTATGGGCCATAGCTTCCAATAATACCAACGGGAATCCTTCATAACAACTACTTGTCATGGTCAAAAAACGTGCATGGCGATAAAAATTGGCTAGTTTTTCTTCATTGAGCATTCCTTTAAAAGTAACATTTTTAGGTATGTTCAGTTGATCTAAATAGCCAGGCCGAGCATTACCTGCCAGTTGAAAGGCTATTTCGGGCAGTTTGCGAGCTGCCTCCAACAGCAACGGAATTCCTTTTTCGGGACTAATACGTCCCACAAAAGCTACATATTTCCTGTTTTGAATACTATATTCAACCGCTTTGTTTTCTTTGCTATAAAAACTAGGCAACACTTTGCATTTATCGACAGGATATCCATTGTTGACCATTTTATTTTTTTGAAACTGTGTAAGGCATAAAAAGGCATCAACATGATCTAAATAATATTTTTTCTTTCTTGCCCAAAAATTACGAAAAGCATATCCAGTGCTTTTAATTATAGAACCTTCACAATTATTGGTAATACAATTCAATTCCTTTGCCTTTCCTGTACATTTTTCGCAAATAGCACCTTTTGTATAAAAAAGGCCATTTGGGCATAGTAAGCGATAATTATGAATAGTCATTACAATCGGGATTCCCATTTTTTTTATAACTGGTAAGATGGCCGGAGATATCAATGGATATAAATTATGAATATGCACAACATCAGGCTCTTCCTTTCTAATCAGATCCGTTAATTGTTTGATTGATTTTCGATTGTATAATGCAGTAAAGAATACTTTAAATTTACCTAAAATCATTTTGTCTATTTCTTCACTGCTTCTATAATAGGCAACAACAAGATGTCCTTTAGATTTTAATAAACTTATTTGAGATGCAACATAAGCTTCTTCGCCACTAAACTTGCCGTATTTATTATGGATAACCAGTATTTTCATTCTTCTAATTGCCTTAAAAATGTATCCATTATACTGGAAAATGTAAATGGCATTTTACTTTCACGCAGTTGAACCTTGCCAATTATGATTGGTTCTGACTGATTTAATTTTTCGTTGATGCAAGATAGCAACTCGTCTTCGTTGTTTGGGTCAAAAACCCGACCATTACTAGAGTTAATTATACTACTTGCTCCGGCCCTTTTGGAGCATAAAACATGACAGCCTGCCAATAATGCCTCATTGACCACCGCTCCAAAT
>CBDUPN010000102.1:0-6436 GCA_965369125.1 uncultured Aureibaculum sp.
TGGTCTACCATCGTCGTATGGGCCGCATCTTCAATAATTTCGACATCCGCATTTTTGGCCATTTTTTGAAATTTATAAATGGTTTCCGGCCTGGCTTCATCATATTCTCCGCTTATAAAAAGTATAGGTTCCGTAATTGAACCTAAATCGGGTGTTCTGTCAAAATCTCTAAGCGTACCCGTGGCAGTAAACTCGGTAGGGCCCCACATATAATTATAAATATCAGTATTAAAACCCGGTACATTTTCGCACTCTACCGTTTTTTGATATGGCCAGCTTTTACGGGATAAATGCCGTGCATAAAATGAGTCGGTGGCTTTAAGATATTCAGGGGCTGTATAGTTCTTAATATTTTCATATTTACGAATGGTATCCTGCAAAGGTTCCGGCAGTTGTGATAATAATATATTGGCATCTTCGATCCAGATTGGGGTACTTAACATGGGACTTGAAAAAATGATCGATCTAACACCCTTAGGTTTTTTAGTAACCATATATTCAATTAAAAATGTACCTCCACAAGAATGACCCATAATGTGAAGTTCTTTTAAATCCAGCGCACTTCTTAAAAGGTCAATTTCATTCACAAAACGCTCGATCTTATAAAGTGCAGTATCTTTCGGCCTGTCGGAATTACCTGAACCCAACTGATCATAAAAAATAACAGGCCGCTCATCGCTCAAAAGGGATAATCCCGGGATCATCGTGCAGCTTCTCGATCCGGGGCCACCATGCATGACCAATAAGGGAATTCCATCGCCACTACCTACTATTTTATACCAGATTTTACCACCTTCTACATTCACAAAACCTTCTTTATCTATCTCTTGTTTGCAAGATAAACCTATCAATAAAAAAGACATACATAATAATAGCATAACAGGTTTCATAGTTTTCTTTTTAGATAAGGGTTAAATAAATTATCACTTCAGTAGGATTCATATGTTGTTCAAGCCTTTGATATCTTTATTTCCATTATTGGTAAAAATCTATTTTCTACGGTGCTTTTTAATTTACCCACGGTCTTAAATCCGAATTTATGGTAGAATTTCTCGGCATTTGGATCGGCATCTAAGGTAACTTTTTCAAATTTCAACGATTTTATTCGCTTCAAAAAATCATTCATTAATAGTGTGCCATAATCATGACCAATATATGGCGGATCAATAAACAGGTTGTCTAATTTTATTACAGCATTGTTTAAAATGATATATGAATAGTAGCCTATAATAATGTTATGTTTATTGGTTAGTTTATAAACTTCATTTTTATCTATGTACGCTGTTGTGATCGTTAGATCATCTTTCCAGCTCATAATTTGCTCAGCGCTATAATCCCAATAAGATTTTGATCTGATTGTTAGATCGGTCAATATTCTAGCATCCTTTTTTCGCGCTTTTTCGATGGTCATTTTGCCACTATTTAATAAAGAACAATCCATGGCTGCCGGCAACAGCGCCGGCTGTTGTTAATAAACTCAAGAGGAGTAAGATCCAATGCGCTTTGTGCATAATCGAAAATGTTCTTGATGGGTTTTTATCGGCATATTTCTTAAATAGCTTATGCAATACAAATGGTTCTAATACAAATAAAATAAGCGTAAATATCACCCAAATCAAGGTCATGGCGTGTATCCACCAAAATCGGTAATCGAAGTATCTCTCCCAGGCTTCAAGCTCATACATCATATAAAACCCGGTTATACCGGTTATCAACGTAGTGATCTTGGCCTGAAGTGCAAATCTGCCTTCTATTTCCTCAAAGGTTTTGATCTGCTCTTCCTTAGATTTTAGCTTTTTAACAGCGGGAATAATTACGGTAGTTACCATGGCAACACCGCCAATCCACAAAATAACTGCAAGGATGTGAATAACTCTAGCGAGTGTTAAGTTTTCCATGTGTTTTTTAATTTATTCCAATTGTTTGCCTTTGTTCAATTACTCGTTTATTGTTCACTGCCATATTGCAATCTTTAATTATTTTTATGTAAGTTAACATCCATTTGTGGAAAAGGAATATTTAAACCTTCCTTCTCAAAAGTCTTGTATGCTTGCTCGTTCAATTGAAAGAAGACATCCCAATAGTCTGGTGCGCTTACCCAAGCCCGAACGGTCATATTTACAGAACTGTCGCCTAGTTCAGATAGTGCAATAAATAGTGGGGGCTCATTTAAAATTCTTTCATCTTTGCCAGCCAATCGAGTAATTACTTCTTTAGCTTTGTCTACGTCATCACCATAAGCAATTCCAAAAACCCAATCTACTCTTCTAAGCGGTTCAGTTGAAAAGTTGATCAAGGGTGAATTCGACAACTTTCCGTTAGGAATAATAACTGTTTTATTATCGGGCGTTTTTAAGATCGTATTAAAGATATGGATTTCACTTACTTTTCCTCTATAGCCTTGAGCTTCTATAACATCACCAACCTTATAAGGTTTGAAAATTAGTATGATCACACTTCCGGCAAAATTCTGTAAGGTACCAGATAGTGCCATACCTATGGCCAAACCAATGGCTCCTAATATGGCAATGAAAGAAGTCATTTCTATACCCAAAGTACTCAGAATACTTATAAAAAGTAAAACTTTTAGGAGTACACTAAATAAGCCTTTAAGAAAAGGTTTAAGGGAAGGATCAATTTCTTTTTTGTCTAATAAATTCCCAATTCCATTGGATAGCAATTTAATTACCCAAATACCAATAATCCATATAAGTATTGCACCAATCAATTTTGGGCCGTAGTGAATTGATATCGCTTTAATTTGTTCTATTATTTGCTCTAAATTCATGTTCTTATTTTTTTAATATAATTTGAAAAGTTATACTTTTTGTATTAGAATTTATTTATTTATGTTTTAAAATCTCAGTTAATTTTTATTTTACTAACTATTGAGCTATAATTTCGGCCAATATCTTTTATTGCTTCTTATGGTTTGTTGGCTTAAGTCAATTTTGCCTATTAAATATAATTTTCAGAATTAATAGAACGAACTGCACAATTGTACATATTGGTATTAATATTAAGTAAAGCCATAATATTGCGCCAGGGCCGTTTTCACTCCACATATTTCCATTTGGTTGGGATGTTACATATGCAATAATTAATGGGAACAAGTACAAAAGCATATTAGCAAAAAGGAATATATTCAGAATATTTTTTCTCGTCTTTTTGGAATCCTTGACGAAAAAGAGAGCTATAGTTGAAATAGGTAAAATCAGAAATAGTAATATCATGCCCATAATTATTCAATTATTTCAAATGTCACTTGTATGGTGTTTTTATTTTTTTACCAATTCTACCCTTCTATTTAATTTTCTCCCTTCGGCTGTATGATTGGTAGCAATGGGAGCCAAAGGACCCACCCCTTCAGCAAAAAGCCTATTTTCTGGAATATTGTATTTTGATTGTAGCGCTTCTTTTATTGCCGTAGCTCTATCTAATGATAATTTACTGTTTAATTGAAACGAACCATCAGAATCGGTGTGACCAACTACCCAACAATTTATGGACGGGTTATTCTCTAAATATTCAGCTATCTGAACTAAGGCGCGTTGAGATTCTTCCTTTATAATTGATTTTCCAGTATCAAAATAAATCCCATAAATAGCAATTTTTCCTTCCAATTCTATGGTATTCTTTATAAGTTCAGCGTCAATAACTAGATCTTGGCGCATATTTTCTTTCTCAATTATTATCAATTTGTAAGAGTTTCCAGTGGGGGAAGTCTTAACTTGAATCCATATTTCTTTTCCATCATTTGTTTTAAAACTATAGTAACCATGTTCAGAATTATACCTTTCGAATAATATTCTTCCACCCGCTGTCTTAACGGCATTGGAATAATTCCTCAAAATCTGAAGTCTGGTAGGAAACTTATAATTTTTATCTCTCCATTGATTATGCCTATAATCTATGGTGAATTTCTTTCCTTCTAAAAGATGCTTTGTATTATCATAAAAGAAGACGTGGGAATCAAACTCACTTTCATTATAATTTACGATTGAATAATCAGGAAGTCTGTCTAAAAGTGTATGGTCTTTGCTATTCTTAATATCTGTTTGAGCATGAGCATTTGAAAGTATAGATGTAATTAATAATAGTATAAAATATTGTTTCATGTTTAAGTAGTATTTGATTTTATTATACATAACGAAGGGATAAAGTTATTAATAACTATATATCCCTTATCCTTGCTCTAAGATATTATTATTCTTTTAATTCAATTTTTTGGCTTAAATACCAATTTATTTTCAGCGGTTTTAATTTCCATTTCATTCAACATCATCTTTACAAATTCGCCCTTATTATATTTTTCTGCCTGGTCTTTATAATGCTTACTTAAGGGATTACCAGACTGCCCTGTGGGGGAAATACTCATACTATTCTCGATATCAGAAAAATCGATCACCCGTCTGGTAGAGGGTCCAGAATGTACTTTATAATAACCTGTGCTATCTAAATTATACATTAAATTATTGATCACATCTTTACCGCCAACAGATGCAAAAGGCCCTACATTAAAATATTTGCGCAAGGCAGGCACTTCACCAATAGAGTGTTTGAATTCTATACTGTGTACCTTGTCCCATGTCCAGCTTTCAACTGTATTTCCCAACTGGTTTTCTAAAAATGATATCGCATTTTTTATAGAAATGGTTAAGATATCCCGCTTTGTTTCCTGCTTGTCTTTGGTAGTTATATCGTCCCACCAGACCGAACTATCCCTCGCCATTTGTACCGATACATTTTTCTTTTGAACCGGTGTATTTATAAACTGGTTAAAGGCCGACCCCAATTCGTCTTTATAGGTATTTACTAAAAACTCATATAAAAAACGGGTATAAATAGTCGGGCCTACACTTTTTAAATGATAACTCCCATCCCAGGCCTCCAAAATCCGCAGAGCTGCTTGCTCATTTTCACTAAAATCATCTAAACGTATGCTCTTTATCGCATTACGCACAATACCCGGTGCTACAGCACTGGTTACATCGTTGATCATCGACATCACATCTTCTTTGGTGAAATCATCCTTGGCTTCGAGTATTTGTACAATGCGCTTTGCCCGGTCTTCCGGCTGATAATAACCCGGATATAACATTCCGGCAGTGGAATCGGGTTGGTTATTAGCTGAATATACATACTGCCATGATGGATTGATAGCCTGAGGGTTATCAGAAAAGTCTACATAGGTCTTTTGTTCATCGAGGCCATTGGTCCCATTTAAAATCAATTTAGTATTTACCTTGTTGGTGAACTTATATAATTTACCAGAAGCAAACCAAGCAATATTGTTCTTTGCATCTCCGTACATAATGTTCAATCCCGGAGCATGTACCATGGAAGCTCCTTGTTTAAATTCATCCAATGAACCGGCATGAGAAATTGTATAACCCACATCTAGTATTCTATTAGGGAGTTGGGTATATACCCAGTTCATGGCAATGGGCCGTTCATCATGAATATGCTCGATAATATCATTCATAATAGGGCCATGTTTGCTCACCTTTATATCATAACTCATCGTTGATGCATCCTTAACCTTGAGCACTTTTTTTCTAATAGTATAAGGCTTATATCCTTCAGTTGTTTTATACTCATTCTGATTATCGGGATTATTTTCTTCAAAATAAAAATCAACATCATCATTGGCCAGCATCGTTAATCCATAAGCATATTCTCTGTTATGTGCCAGTAAGGGAAATGGTGTTAAAGCCAGATTATAACCATACATTTCGTAATCCGGGGTTTTAATATGCGATTGATACCAAACAGAAGGTTGTGCAAATGCAATATGAGGATCGTTCGCAAACAGAACCTTACCGTTTTTGGTCTTTTCGGGTCCGATCACCCAACTGTTACTGCCTATAAATGGCGAAATAGGCAAGGCATCATAAATTTCGTTCATAGCTTTCGCGAACTGACCTTCTAAGACCGCATTTTTCTCATTTTTAATAAGTGTTGTGCCCTGATCAATTGGGATTTTTAATTCTTCTAAATACAGTGAACCCAATTTCTCATATATTTCATTCATTAAAGGGTCGGTTTTATGAGCTATGGCAAAACTGAATGCCATATAACCGAATACATTATAAACATCTTTGATAGTATATGCTTCTTTATCTATCCCTAACAAGTAAAATTCAATGGGTGTTGGCCCTTCTTTTATAAATTGATTTACCCCATCTAAATAGGCCATCGTTAACTTATATGCCTCAGAATTCTTATCAAGTTGCTCAATAGACACTGCAGCTGCTTCTTCTATTCCGAGGCCTGAAAAGAATTTATCGGTGCGTACTACTTTTTCGCCAAACATTTCAGATAACCTACCTGCAGCAATGCGCCTAATAAGTTCCATCTGCCAAAGCCTGTCTTGTGCATGCACATAGCCTAAAGCCATTCTGGCATCCAATTCATTTTGTGCATAAATATGCGG
>CBDUPN010000103.1:0-6376 GCA_965369125.1 uncultured Aureibaculum sp.
TTTTTTGTTTATAATTTATCCTAAAAACTAAGTTTTGATGGACTTGGTTAAGCTATTTATTTTCTTGATACGGTATCTCCCCAAGATCGTTTCTGTTAATGAGATCCAAAACGGACTAATGATCAATGTTAATGAGATCAGACTTATGGTAAATTTATATTCATAACTGCCAATGATATCCAGATAATAAGCCGATGAACTCAATAAAAAACTCAATTCACCAATTTGTGCCAACAGTGCTCCGCCAATAATGGCCTCCTTCCAGGTACATGAAAAAAATCGAAGGACTAAGGAATTGATCAAATGATTGGTTATATAAACCGATAGTAAAACAATTGAAATCACCAATGAATTCTCATAAATAAAATTAAAATCTATTTGTAAGCCAATACTGGCAAAGAATAAGGCCACAAATAAAACTCTGAATGAATGAAGCGTATTGTAGATCCAATCGGTTGCCTTTGACGCATGCATGACCATACCTCCAACGAAGGCCCCTAGGGCAGCAGATAATCCGAATAGTGATGACAATAATGCCCCTCCAAAACAAAATAATATGGCCACGAACACCTGCAGTTCATGGTCTTTAGCGATCTTTTCGGTAAAAGGCAATTTAATGGTTCTTTTAATATAAATATAGATAAGCATTACCATAATAAGAATACCGCCAATCACCATGAGAATAATATTCTCTATAGGTTCTGACTCGCCTCCTAAAAGGGAGGTTATGATCAATAAGGGTACGATAATAATATCTTGGGTAAGAAGAATGCTCAATACATTTTTACCAATACGGGTGCTTACTAAATTTTTATCCTGGATTAATTTAATAATAACGGCAGAACTGCTTAAGGCAATTACAAATCCCAAAATGATAGACCGTTCTATTTTCCAATTAAATAAGTAACCAATACCTAATACGATCAACACACTTATACCTACCTGCATTAAGGTGCCCACGGCCGCAATTTTCCATTGCTTCACAAGCTCCGGCAGGCTTATTTCCATCCCTATAAAAAAAAGTAATAAAATAATACCGATCTCACCCAAATGCTGGATAGATTCCGGATCTTTTATTAATCCAAAACCATATTCCCCTAAAATAGCGCCAACGATAATATAACCTATAATATAAGGTTGATTGATTCTTTTAAGCAAGAGGCCTATTAGAATAGCAAGAACAGCCAGAATAGATATAAAACCTACAATAGGGTCTAACTTTGAAAAAAGAAACATAGACAGAAAGATAAAACTAATTAATAAAAAATAAGACCATTTTAAAAATGTAGAAAAAAGCTATTTCTTTTCTATCATATAGTGATAATCTTCAAAGTCAATTTTACCATTAAAAATTTTGATTGATTTATTGATGATCTCCCTCGCCCTTTCAGATGAAAAGCCTAAGGCCATTGCGTATTTATAAACGAGTTCAGATTCCCTTTTATCCATATTATGGTCGACATATATCATTCTAAACAGATCATGTAAATATTCCAATTTTTCCTCTTTAGAATGAGGCGGAATCACAGGAAATTTCGTGGGATCTTCCATTATTTCTTTAAAATGTTCGTCATCTATATCTAATTTACGCGCAAATCGAAATAATAAGGTCCTCTCTTCTTCACTAAGTTCGCCATCAATAAATGCTATATTTGTAATCGCAGCAAAATGGGCAATATTACTTTTCTGAGTACCAGACTCGTATAATTCTGAAATTGTCATAAAATTAAATCTTAAAGGTTATATACTTTATATGATTATAAATTTAAAGGTAACATTTTTATTTAAATTTGGAAAAATAATCAACGGGGCTATTAAAAATCTCCTGATCTAATATGACTTTATTAAAAAAGTTTATACTAACATTAATTAATACTGAGACTCATAAATCTCAGGGTAATTTTAATTTACTTTCGGATGAAGATCTTGTAAAACAGATAAATAAAACCCAGAATACTCTTTTATTCAGCACTTTATACGACAGGTATAGCAAAAAAGTATACAACAAATGCTATAGCTTCGTAAATAATGAGGATGAGGCCAAAGACCTAACCCAGGATGTTTTTTTAAAATTATTTACCAAATTACATAGTTTTAAAGGTAATTCTAAATTTTCAACATGGCTATATGCCTTTACATATAATTTTTGTGTTAATTATGTTAAAAGGGATACCGGGAAAAGAATAAATTCTATTTCAAAACCCTTAGACAAGAATGATTATCATATGTCTGAAATTGAAGATGTGGAAGATCAAACACTATTTGACCTTAAAACTTCTAAATTAGACAAGGCACTTTCAATGATCGAACCGGATGATAAAGCCATACTATTATTAAAGTACCAGGATGATGTTTCTATAAAGGACCTTCAGGCCACCTTGCAAATTGGTGAAAGCGCTGTAAAAATGAGATTAAAAAGGGCTAAAGTAAAAGTATTAGAAGCTTATAACAACATTGAGTAATGAAAAGAAATCCGTTTAAAGCATTAGAAACCGATAAACAAGTTCCTGAAGGACTTAAAAATAAAATTTTTAAAGAAATTAATTCGATAAAACTATTGAACGATTTCGCCCATTTATTTTCTGTACAATATCTTTCCGTTTTCGAAAGCATATTCAAATCGAAAAAATAATATAGAGCCTCTTTCGATACTCATCATATTTATTTTCTCCAATTAGAACTACCTCAATAAAAAAGATTCAAACAACAGCTGTTTTATATCTTATGTGACTTTTTTAAAAGATTGTGTCTTAATTCTATAAGTACATAATTTATATTAACATTGAAAAATAAAGACACAGTTCTTCAATTCACTGATGAGGAAATTGTAGAAAAAATAGTAATAGAAAAAAATACCATTCTATATGCTACGCTTTACAAAAGATACGAAAGTAAAGTGTACAACAAGTGCCTTGCTTTTGTAAAAAATGCAAATGAGGCCAAGGAGCTAACCCAAGAGGTGTTTTTAGAACTATTTATTAAACTACATAAGTATACAGGTCAGTCTAATTTCTCGACATGGCTAAACGCCTTTACATATAAATTCTGCGTTAATTATTTAAATAAAAAGAGAGAAAGCAAGAATGGTGAAAGATCAAATAACTGTAATGGCAATCAACCTCATTTATTGATCGATGTGAGTGATAACAGTTTATTTCTCATGAGGGAAGAGAAATTACAGAAAGCCATGCAATATCTTTCTCCTGAAGACAAATCTATTTTATTATTGAAATACCAAGACGAATTAACGATGAATGAGGTCATGGCATTATTAAATATAGATGAACATACTTTCAATATAAGGTTAAGAAGGGCAAAAGCCAGTATTATAGAAATTTATAATCGCTTATAATATGAAAAGAGAAAATCCCTTTAAAAAACTAGGGTATCCACCAAAAGATGTGCCTACAGAACTTAAGGAAAAAGTAATGGCTGATGTTGCTTCTGCCAAATTACTGATGGATATGGCATCGCTTTTCACCAGTAATTACAAGGCTACCATGGAGAGTCTTTTCAAAACAAAAAAAAATAATAATCAATAATCAAATCTTATAACATGGAAACAATCAGTCAATGGAAAGACCTTACCATTCAATCATTAACTTCAATGGGCGAAAAAATTATGACAACTATTCCCAATATTATAGGGGCCATTATAGTGTTATTATTGGGGTGGATCATAACCAAAATAGTGGTTTACCTGCTTAAGCGCATATTTAAATTTGCAAAAATCGACGTCTTATCAGAAAAAATTAATGACCTGAAATTATTTGGGAAAGCCGATATTAATATTCCAATCACAAAAGCCATTACCGTGTTTGTAAAATGGATCATGTTTCTGGTATTTTTAATTATTGCTGCCGATATAATGAACTGGACCATTGTTTCTCAAGAAATTGGCAATCTATTAAGATATTTACCAAAACTATTCAGTGCTATTGCCCTATTTATGATCGGAATTTATATCGCACGCTTTGTAAAAAAGGCAATTCAAGGATTTTACGAATCTTTTGACCTGGCAGGTGCTAAGATCATTAGCGGTCTTGTGTTTTATATTATCGCGATTATCATTACCATAACAGCATTGAACCAGGCTGATATAGACACAACGGTTGTAACGAATAACGTAACAATTATTTTAGGAGCGTTTCTGTTAGCAATCTCCATCGCTTTTGGTTTAGGATCTAAAGAAGTTGTTGGCGATCTATTACGCACTTTCTATACCAGAAAAAATTATGAGGTTGGTGATCATATCAAACTAGATGGTACGGAAGGCACTGTAGAAGCTATAGATAATATTTCAATGACACTTAGTACTACTAAAGGAAAATTAATAATTCCCATTAAAGATGTGGTCGAAAGTAAGGTTGAGATCCTTAAAAAGTAAATATTATCATTAAATAATAAAGGTCCGGTAGACAGAAAATGATCAACCGGACCTTTTTTTTATTCTAATAGGAGAAACTATCATTCTGATCAAAGGATATCAGACATTTTACTTATTTCTTCCTCGTCTAATATTTGAATACCTTTTTGAACGACCATCGAAGTTGGAATGGTTATATTTTCACCTTCATCTGTTCTCATAAACAGGTAAAAACCTGTAATATTTATCACTTTACCTGTCCAGTTAAAATCCTTATCCAATATCCTGATCCTGTCTCCAATGCGCAAGGGATGGCTAAAAAATAAAATAACGCTGGCTGTTAAATTAGAGAGCAAAGACCATTGAGCGAAAAAACCAACGCCTAGCACTGCCAGTATCGAAGATATAAATATCATGAATTGCCTTAATTCTACGCCCCAGATGGTGGCTAGGATCGGAGCCGCTATCAGATACAAAATCAGGTAACTTAAATTAAGAATAACCTTTCTTCGATTAATGTCTATTGACTTTAGAAAAGTGAATTTTTTTATGATGTTTTTTACGATCAAAATCAAAGTTACTAATACGATCAGTAAAATTATTGTTTGTAATATTTCACTATTAAATTTTCCCATCTAAGTTTTTTATTTAGAAGGCAAAATTATCAATTAAGTAAAAACTTTTGCGTTTTTTCATAAAAAAAGTGACTTTTTATATTATTCTGAGTCCTAAGCAGTAGTTATAAGTTTAAAGAACAAAAAAATGAAATTAAAGATTATATTATTTACAATATTGATAGTAAGCACAAGCTTATATTCCCAAAAAAAATCTAAAATAAAAGGCAATAAACTTGTTACTGATGTATACATGGAACTGGGTGATTTCAACGCCATTGAAATAGGTGATAATCTCCAAGTAAATCTAACACAGTCCTTAGCCAACGGATATCATATAAAGGCAGATGAGAATCTGATTCCCATTGTAAAATTTGAATTACTGGATAGTGTATTGAGAATTTATACTACAGCCAAGATCACGAAAAATAAAAAATTGGAAATCAATTTAAATTTCAAGGACATCAGCCAATTGGTATTAAAGGATGATGCAGACGTAAAGTCATTGAACAAACTTGATTTTATAAATCTCGATTTTAGGGCCTTAAATAATGCATCTTACGATTTAGATATCAAAGCGGATAGTTCGAGTTTTACCTTAGAAAAAAGCACGAAAGGTAAATTGCTTTTAGCGGGTTTCGAGTCGGTCATGACCTTAAATGAAAATGCCTATTTAAAAGGCACCATAAGTTTAGAATATGCAGATATAATGATAAATAAAAGGGCAGATATGAATGTATCTGGCGATATTGAAAATTTGAATCTTACTGCCACCGGTTCAGCGGATATTAAGGCTAAAAATTTAAAAACATCTTATACCAATTTAAAATCAGCCAATACCTCTGATATCCATGTGTATGTAGGTAAGGAATTGGTAATATATGCCAGAGGTAAGAGTTCGATTTACGTATATGGAAATCCGGAAATAAAAGTTGACGGATTAAATGATAAATCACAGATCATTAAAAAATAGCGATGCAGAATCCCTTGAAATTGTTGGGATTAAGTAATATTAAAGATCTATTTTTTTTATAAATTGGTATAGCAATATAACTCAATTTGAAAATGACATCCAAAGAGCCCGTAACGATCAAGAAGTTTGGAACTATGGCCGGTGTCTTTACGCCTACATTCCTAACCATTTTAGGTGTTATAATGTACATACGCCATCCATGGGTAGTTGGAAATGCCGGGGTTATGGGCGCATTAATCATAATTATTGTTGCCGTTGCTATAACCCTCTCTACTGCACTATCGTTATCGAGTATAACAACGAATATCCGTATTGGTTCGGGAGGGGCATTTAGTTTAATATCACAGTCTTTGGGTTTAGAAATTGGAGGAGCCATAGGTATACCGTTTTTCTTTTCACAAGCCATTGCAGTCGCGATGTATA
>CBDUPN010000104.1:0-6336 GCA_965369125.1 uncultured Aureibaculum sp.
ACCCTTACGCCTATTGAAGCCTTGATGAAATTGAATGAAATTAAGCGAATGTTGACAAAAAAATAACTTATTGCTGGTTGACATTCAAATATTTAAATTAAAAATTATTAGCTTGTTTGTTAAATATTAATCTATGAAAAATCTTTCCCTTTTATCGATCTTTATCTTATTTATATCCATTGGATGCGAGACCAATTCTGATAAAAAATCAGAAATTGCCATTAATGTTTCATTTTCAGAAGATGTTATTAAGAAAGATCTCGACGGGCGGTTATTACTGATGCTTTCGAATAATAATGACGAAGAACCCCGTTTTCAAATTGGTATGGGTTTTAAACATCAGCTTATATATGGTATGGATGTCAATGAATTAGCACCGGGACAAAAGGTCACGTTTAACGAAAATATTTTTGGATTTCCATTTGAAAGTTTGAATGATATTAGCCCAGGAGATTATTATGTTCAAGCCTTATTACATGTATACGATACTTTTAATCTTTCTACAGGACATACCGTTAAACTCCCCATGGATCAGGGTGAGGGCCAACAATGGAATCGATCTCCGGGCAATTTATATAGCAAACCTTTTAAAATAACTGTTACAGAAAACGGTATTGAAAATTTCGATATCGTATTAGATCAAATGATTCCTGAAATAAAGGAGCCAGATGATACAGAATGGATAAAACATATAAAAATAAGGTCAGAGAAATTATCTGAATTTTGGGGAAGGGATATGTATTTAGGGGCTCATGTTCTATTGCCAAAAGGTTTTAATGAGCATCCTGAAGCGAAATACCCTTTAATGATATTTCACGGACATTTTCCTTCCGATTTTGGGGGCTTTAGAACAACACCTCCTGATACTGGTCTTAAACCCGAATATTCTGAGCGATTTGGGGTAGAAGGTTACAATATTATACAACAACAGGAAGCTTACGATTTTTATAAGCGATGGAATGAACCTGATTTTCCTAGGTTTCTGATTATAGAAATTCAGCATCCAACACCCTATTATGATGATTCATATGCCGTTAATTCTGCAAGCCAAGGACCATATGGAGATGCCATTACTTATGAATTGATTCCGCATATTGAAAAACTATTCAGGGGCCAAGGAGCTGGCTGGTCGCGGTTTTTATATGGCGGATCAACGGGTGGATGGGAAGCATTGGCTGTACAGGTAAAATATCCTGATGAATATAATGGCTGTTTTGCCGCTTGTCCGGATCCTATCGATTTTACGAACTATTGTCTAACCAATATTTACGAAGATACAAATGCTTATTACTATAAGAGCGATCACAAAAAATTAGAAGTTCCAAGCCGCCGTGATTATCTCGGAAATATTTCTGCAACCTTAAAACAGGAAAATCACCTTGAATTGGTTTTAGGAGAAAAATCAAGATCCGGCCAACAATGGGATATTTGGGAGGCTACGTATTCTCCCCAAGGAGAAGACGGATACCCCGTTCGTATCTGGGATAAATATACCGGACAAATAAATGCTGAGGTTGCAAGTTACTGGAAAGAAAATTACGATCTAAAGTATATACTTGAGCGCGACTGGGAGAAAGTAGGTGAAAAATTAAAAGGGAAAATTCATATTTACTGTGGTGATATGGATAATTATTACCTTAACAATGCTGTATATTCTATGGAAACATTTCTAGAAAGCACTACAGACCCATATTATGCCGGTGAAGTAGATTACGGTGATAGGGCTGAACATTGTTGGAATGGCGATCAAGAAAATCCTAATCATATCTCAAGATTGCGCTATAATTCTATGTATGTTCCTAAGATCATGAAACGAATTGCAGAAAGCGCACCGAAAGGAGCTGATCTTACTAGTTGGCGGTATAAATAGCAAGGAAGTTATACTATTAAGCTAACATCCTATTTTTTATAAAATTAGCTTTTTAATTATCTTTATGGTCCATTTTAAATAACTATGAAAAAAATAGTATTTTTTTTATTAGTAGTTTATGGCTACAGTTTTGCTCAGTCTAATATAGAAGGGTTTCTTTACGATAAAACAACAAACGAATCCTTGCCTTATGCTACGATAAGAATTTTAAGTGAAAAACTGCAATATACCATTACGAATGAAGACGGAAAATTTGAAGTTAAAAATACATTCGCCAATGATACTTTACAAATAAGTTATATTGGCTATAAACCGGAAAAAATTCCAGTGTCTTATTTTCTGACAAACTCCAAATTTTTTATGATTCCAGTTATTTCAGAATTAGATGAAATAACCGTAGTAGCAGATAAGGACTATGCTTATAATTTATTAAATAATTTATTAAATAAGTATCGTAAGAAAAAATCCATAATAGAAAGTAAGGCATTTTTCACACTCACTTCGTCTGCAAGAAATATTCCCATAGAACAAATAGAGGGTTTTTACAATAGTAAACATAGCCTTTCTCGTGGTTTAATGGATCTAAAAATTAAAAGTGGCCGTTTCGGTCAGAATAAATCATTCCCTTTTTATAGTCTTAGCAATATTCTGATTTTAAGTGATTTTCAAATGTTCGAAAATTCCGATCAAATATTACCTGATTTTCCCGGCAACATGAGCCCTAATTCTATTAAAAGAAAATACAATGTAAAAATTGAAGATTGTGATAATTGCCAAAAAGACGAAATGATTATTTCTTTTTTTCCTAAAAATCCCAATGGAAGACTTTTCTATGGAAAATTAATATTTAACAATGAATTACAGGTCATAAAAAAAATTGAACTGGGAATTAAAGACCCTATAGTAAAAGCTATTTCATCAATAAACGAAAACCATGTAATTACGCCCAATGAAATTCTACTTAATATTAGTTATAATCCTTTAGACTATGAAAAAATGCAATATCTTGAATTTACATTTTTCATTAATTATGAATCCCTGAGCTCTAAGGAAATTATTGAATCCCGTTCGTTTTTATATTTTTATGATTATCATAATACTTTCGAAGAACCCTATTTTACAAGTACTATCAATTTCACAAATGATTACGATAATATAATAGCGTTACAAGCTACGGAGGAGTTCTGGAATGCAAATTATCAATTCCCTCAAAGCTTTAACGAAAAAAGGTCTATGGATTTTATGAAAAAATATGGATATCTAATTAATTATGATAATAATATATCGGCTATTGATTTTAAGTATATCAACCCATCAGTAATTTCATGGAATAAAGACAAGAGACTTGAATGGATTAGCATTAAAGAAGATGCAACAACTTCTAAAAAAGTACGAAGAACCTCTGAGGCCAATATTGAAGGAACCATTAATGCCGACAAGGTTTTTCATTCGAGTTCAGAATTAAAAAGTGGTAAATCAATAATAAACAATAGTGGAAATTTAAATTTTACTTATGCCTTGGATCAATATGAAACCAGTGAAGGGCGAAAAAAGTTTGTTATTCGAACTTTATTTGATCGAAACTCATCCTATTATAGATCCAATCGTTCAAAACTAAAACTAGTTTATCTTAATACAATTTTCGATATTTATGAATATCATAAACAAGTTTTAGAAGCCCAGGTATCAGATAAAATGCCATTTGATGAAGTAAAATTGATGTGTGAAGAAAAATTTGAAGAAGCCTCAAAAGTGGTGAAGAATATGAACAAGGAAACTAATTATGGCAATAATTATCAGGCTTTAGTTAGGTGGAATAGTAAGATCAAAGGGAAGCTTGGCATAGATAATTTTTTACTCATAAAATAGATTAATCATGTCCAAAATTAGTTCAATTATATTTATTCTATTATTTATAAATTCTTCTTTTATTTTTTCACAAGAAGATTTTTTCAAGTCTGTAATTGAACCTTTACAAAAAGACAATATTCAAAGAGAAAAAGTTTTTATTCATCTCAATAAAACTACTTATTTCAATAATGAAAATATATGGTTTACGGCTTATGTGGCAGAAGATTTTCACAACACGCCTTCGGCCAATACTACTAATCTTTCTGTTAATTTAATAAACGATAAAGGTGACCTCATTGAGCGTAAAAATTTATTTATTAAAAATGGTATTGGTTTTGGGGATTTCAAAATAGAAGACAATTTTAAATCAGGAAAATATTTTATTCATAGTCTCACAAATCATATGCAAAACTTTGGTCCTGAAAATGCCTATGTTCAAGAAATTGAAATTATCAATCCATCAACAGATCAAGCACCTTCAAAAATATTAAGCACTAATAATTATGATCTTCAGGTCTTTCCGGAAAGTGGATATTTACTCGAAGGTGCTGAAAACGTTATTGGTATTAAGGCCTTGGTAAATGGTAAGGGTTTGCCTTATTTAGGTAAAATAGTCAATAGTGCCGGTGTAGAAATTACATCTTTCAAAGGTAACATTCACGGTATGGGTAAATGTAAATTTACTTATCTAGAAAATGATAAGTATACTGCTGTGATTGAAATCAATAATACACTTCAAAAAATCAATATTCCACCAGCGCGAAAAACGGGTATAATATTTAGTCTGGATAATTCAGATTTCGACAAAATAATATTAACCCTTAAAACAAATAAAGTAACCTTGCCTTCATTGATTAACGAATCGTTGGTTTTACTCTTTTATAGGAATAATTATATATGTGATGCCATTACTTTATCGCTTAAGAACGATCTTCAAACGACACAAGAACTACTTATTGATAAAAGTAAAATGCTTCACGGCGTTAATGTAGTAACTCTTTTTAGAGATCATCAACCAGTAGCTGAGCGCAAGTTTTTTGTTGACAGACAAGACCAGCAGACGGCCACCCTCATAGAAGAATTAAAAAGCGATAATGATTCTATAAAATTCAAAATAACAACTATCGATCCACATTATAAATCAATTTCTGCACAATTAAGTCTCTCAATTTTGCCATCAGAGACAAAGGTCTTTAATAAGACACAAAATATTAAAAGTGCCTTTTTGTTAACACCTTATGTTAAAGGTAAGATTGAAGACCCTTCTTATTATTTTAAACATAAAGACCCAAATGAAAAAGAGTATTTAGATTTATTATTGTTGAATCAAGGTTGGAGCATATATTCTTTAAAAGAAAAGATACTTGAGATAAATCCGCCAAAGAATTACAACTTTGAGAATGGGTTTACGCTTAGGGGTACTATAAAAAAATTTCCGAAAGATTATAATATTGGGATTCTATCAAAAAAGAATAACATCATAGCTTTTAGTGCAATAAATGACGATAATGAATTTACATTTGAAAACATCTTTGCCTATAAAAACGACTCAGTAAAAATTGCTTTGATTAAAAAAAATCAACCGCTCGTTAAGCCGCAAAATATAAAATTTATTGAACCTTTAACTTCCCCTAAAAGGTATGATTACTTAACCAAAAAATATCATACCGATCTTTTTATAAATGATCCCAACAATACATCAGTAAAAGAACAAGAATTTAATCCAACACAGTATCCTGAAACCCAATTACTAGATGAAATAGTTCTAAAAACTATCGTCCCAAAAAAGATGGAATCTAACATTTATGATCTGGAAATGGGTTTAGCCAATAAACATAATATAGTTTCAGCAGCTTCTTATAAAGGGAAAAAGGTTACCGAACAAATGGAGACGATCTATCAATCATTATTCGATTATTTTAGAAATTTGGGCTATATAAAACCCGCTCCTTCAAATCAAGTAGATTCTTATTTCATTTCGCTTAGAAGTGGGCCAGCAACAATAATGGATTATGGTGGAACGGCAAATCCGGATGGTACTTTTCCTCCAAGAATCTTTATTGATGATATTTTACAGAATCGCAATAATAATATCGAAATTTTAAAAGAATTAAGCATGAGGCACGTTGATGAAATTTTGATAAATAGATCGGGTGCCGGCGGAGGAGCAGATGGTACCGGAGGAATGATTAAGATTTATCTTAAAAAAGGAGATCATCAATATTTTGGAAGCGAATCAAAGAAGCTATATGAAAGTCTGGCTTTATTGACTGGTTATGACAAATCTATAGAGTATTATAAACCACAATATAATATTTACTCAAAAGAAATTTATAATTGGACCGAAATCGACTGGAAATACTCTATAGAAACCAATGAAACCGGTGAAGCTTTTATAAAAATTCCCAAGGAAGCTTTTAATAACAAATTCCTTTTTATAATCAATGGTTTTTCAGCGAATGGCTTACTTTTTCATGATGTTTATGATACGGGTAATGAAGAATTTTAACATTATATTTTAAAGTCTTTAATAATTTAAAAAATTAAGAGAGGGTTTTTAATTATCTTTGCAATCTATTTAATGACTATGCATTTTTTATTTATCAGCGGTGCCG
>CBDUPN010000105.1:0-6135 GCA_965369125.1 uncultured Aureibaculum sp.
CCTACACCATGCGGAGATTCGCTATACTGCATTGGTGGTGGAAATCCGCTAATCATTTTTAACGGCGCTCCCCAAAGTCCGGGAATTAGATAAATGGTAAATGTCAGCACAATTAACCCAATCGTTAATCTTGTAACTGATATGTTTTCTGAAGGGGAATCATGTGGTAATTTGATCTTTCCAAAAAGATATAAAGCAAAAGCACCAAATACGGCAATCCAAATCGCCAAGAATACCTCCCTTTCTAACCAATGCAATTGTAATACGAGATCGGCATTAGACAGAAATTTAAATGCCAGTGCCAATTCTAAAAATCCAAGGCTCACTTTGACAGTATTTAACCATCCACCTGATTTAGGTAAAGAATTTAACCATCCAGGGAATGCAGCAAATAATGCAAATGGTAAAGCAATTGCTAATGAAAATCCAAACATTCCAACAATAGGTGCAATACCTCCCTTAGAAGCTGCTTCGACCAATAATGTACCAACAATTGGGCCTGTACAAGAAAATGAAACGATGGCCAGAGCCAGTGCCATAAAAATGATCCCTATTACACCTCCCCGATCTGCCTGAGCATCCACTTTAGTGCTCCATGAACTTGGTAAAACCAATTCAAAAGCGCCAAAAAAGGAGATCGCAAAAATTACCAGAAGTAAAAAGAAAATAATATTAAACCAAACATTGGTAGATAATGCATTTAGTGAATCAGCTCCGAATATTCCGGTCACAAATGAACCGAGCAGCACGTAGATAGCAATGATGGCGATACCATAAATAATAGCATTTTTTATCCCGGCAGCTCTCGACTTACTTTGTTTGGTAAAAAAGCTTACCGTCATAGGTATCATAGGAAATACGCAGGGAGTAAGTAAAGCAGCAAAACCTGAAAAGAAGGCAATTATAAATATAGTTAATAATCCTCTCGATTTTTTTTCTTCCTTTTTTGTTTTCTGAACAACTTGATCCTCACCTTTTTGAGTTTCAGGGATTATCTTTTCGTCTTCATCGGTGCTTACCTCTTGCTTCTCGCCTGCCTTTCCCTGTACAGAGAATACAATTTCTTCCTCTGTTGGTGGCAAACATCTCATGTCATCACAAACCATAAATTCAACGGTTCCAACTATTTCAATGTTATCACTGGTTAAAACGCGTATCCGTTGCTTAAATGTGGCCGAATTTTCAAAATATTTAATATTCATTTCAAATACCTTGTCAAAATCTTCGACGCCCTTTTCTTCGGTAGGATTCCCTACTAATTGAAATATATCTTCTTGTTGCTGAAAGCTAAAAGTTGTAGGAATTGGCCCATCGTCGGGGATAGATTGGGCATATAAATGCCAACCTTTATCAATCGTCGCTTTAATAACCAGATCAAAATCAGAATCTGAGATCTTTTCTACAGTAGTGCTCCATTTTACTGGCTCAAGAATTTGACCATTTAAAGTTGTGTTAAATACAGTAAACAACAATAAGAAATACAATAACTTCTTCATTATAATTTTTCTATTTTTAGTATGTTTTTAGTCTTATCGGTAATTCTAAACCTATTATCTAACCGTTTACCAACAATCCAGGCCACTTGATCTTCAGAGCAAAGTAACCAAATTTTTTCCTTATCGAGAATTGATATTTTTTCATCTTTAAAATACTTACTCAATTTTTTTTTGCCCTTCATTCCTAACGGATAAAAGTAGTCGCCCTTTTCCCATTTTCTTACAGTTAATGGAAATTTCAAATTTCCCAGATCTAAAAAAGCAACGTTGTTATTATTAATGACCGTTTGAGATTCCTTTAAATAAGTAAATTTCATTTTTACATCTTCTTCATCGAAAAATATATCGCCATTATTAACTTTATAAATGCTCTTATTCTTATCGTTCTTAAAATACGCTGCCAATAGTAAATATTTTCTATCCTTCACCAATTGATGCGTGCTGCTAAAAATTTTTTTTCCACTTTGCGCATCTAATAAATCGCGAACATCATTCCATTCTGTAAATCCGTATGGTTTTAATAATTCAAATAAATAGGCTTTCGAATTGCTTAATTTAGTAAGTTGATCAATATCTAATTTTAACTCATTTTCATCCTTAATAATCAAATCATTTGAAAGCTCTGATATTTTATCATCGATTATTTGCCGACTTCCTTTTAGGTTCTCTAAAGTTGTTTTAAAGGAGGCTAATAAGGCCGGATTTATTTCTTTTAACACCGGAATTATTTTATGCCTGATCTTATTTCGTAGATAATTTATTTCAAGATTTGTTTGATCTTCCCTCCAGACTATATTATTATCATTAGCATATTTCTCGATTTGAGATCTGCTAAAAGGTAATAATGGCCTTAATATATTCACATTCCTTTCGGGAATCCCGGTTAAACCATCCAGGCCTGTTCCTCTGGCCGTGTTTATTATAAATGTCTCCAGATCATCGTCTGCATGATGAGCGGTTAAAACAAAATCTAATCCGTTAATTCTTAAAACCTCCTCAAACCATTTATATCTCAATTCCCTCGCCGCAAGCTGAATGGATAATTTTTGTTTTTTTGCATAGCCTGCTGTTTCAAACGACTGTATATAGATGGGCACTTTTAAGTCTTTGGCTAATTTCTTAACAAATGCTTCATCTTTATCAGATTCTTTGCCTCTTAATTGGAAATTACAATGTGCCAGGGAAATATTAAATTTTAAAGAATGTAACAAATGGGATAGAACAACACTATCGATACCAGCAGAAATTGCGATCAATAATTTTTTGTCTTTTAAAAAAGAAAAATGGCTATTAATATGTTGTGAAAACTGCGCTAACAAAACGGTGCAAAGATAGCTTAATTTCTTACATCTAAAGCATCTCGTAAGGCATTACCAATTAACATAAATGCCATTACCAAGCTCATAATTGCTAATCCAGGAATAACCGCCAAATAAGCTTTCCCGAGGATAATATAGCTATAATGATCTTTTATCATAGCACCCCAGGAAGGTGTAGGTGGCTGCGCCCCAATTCCTAAGAAACTTAAACCGCTTTCGATCAAAATAGCAGCTGCAAAATTCGCCGCTGAGATAACGATTATTGGGGCCATTATATTAGGCAAAATATGCCTGAAAATTATCCGGGCGTTAGAAAATCCTAAAGCCTTGGCTGCTTCGACATATTGCTGTTGTTTCGCACTCATTATTTGACCTCGAACCACACGTGCCACTTCTACCCACATGGTTAAGCCTACCGCAATAAAAACTTGCCAATACCCTTTGCCTAATGCCAATGTGATAGCAATTACCAATAACAGTGTAGGGATAGACCAGGTGATGTTAATGAGCCACATGATGAAATTATCTATGCTTCCTCCAAAATAACCTGCAATGGCGCCAATGGTAATACCAATTACCAATGAAATAAAAACTGCGATAAATCCAATAAAAAAAGATATCCTGGTGCCAACCAACATTCTGCTTAACAGGTCTCTTCCGTATTTATCAGTACCCAGAATAAAGGTTTTTTGCTTTATATATTTTTCAGGATTATTTTTAAATATGCTTAATGGAAAGGTTTTTAATTGTGGTTGCAAATTTCCTTCAGTATAAATACCCACTTCGAGTTGATCATCCTTAATGTTAAAATTCGATATTGGTATTTCTGTTTGTTGATTTAGTTTACCGTAAAGTAATTTTTCAAAACTACTTTGATGGTCTATATTTTCTGAAGGTATATGTAACATTTGTACAGTAAATCCTGGTTTTTTAGAGTGGATCTCCAAATGCATCTGATTGGCATTCTTAGAATTATCAGGAGCAAAAACGTAAGCGAATACAGCTATTATAGCACAGAGAACAATATACCAAAAACTAAAAAGCCCCGATCGGTTCTTTTTGAACTTTTTCAGGGCTAATTGTGTAAGTGAGTTAGACAATTTATGTTATCGTTAATTATTAGTTTTTCACTAATACTTCGTAGTTCTTAATTTTAAGTTCAGCCAGCACATTTAAGGCTTCTTCAACATAGATATCTTTAGATAAATTTTTATGCCATACCTCTCTTTTTTTAGCTAAAATAGAGTCGCTTTCTATTAACGGAATTTCATATGACGGTGAGATAAATGACAGATTATTAGAATAGTCATAAATTGGCTTAAAATTCTCGCTTTCTGCTTCCCGTTTCTCTATGTCTGATTTATAATCGTCATATTTAAGATAAATTATTGAATCATCTTGTCCTTCTTTAAGCCATTTGGCATTTTTATCAATCAACATAAATTGCGGATTATCGGCAATTCGTTTTTTGCTATTATTAACCACCTCATCAAAGTTAGCATATCGATTCCAGGAAGTATACTTAGCACTTTCTATTTTATCCCATTCCAAAGGATTTATTTCATCTCGTTCTCCGACATTCATATAAGTATATCTGCTCGGTAATGCTATGTCAGGCTCAACACCTTTTAATTGGGTAGAACCGCCATTTACTCTATAGAACTTCTGAATAGTCATTTTAAGAGCTCCTAAGTCCTTTCCATATTTATAGTAATTATTAAGAGGAAGTACATTTTGTACTGTTCCTTTGCCAAACGTCTGTTTACTTCCTATAATAACAGCCCTGTTATAATCTTGCATGGCAGCCGCAAAAATTTCTGAGGCTGAAGCCGATAATTCATTCACTAAAATGACCAACGGTTTATTCCATTGAATTTTTTTATCTCTATCTGAACGTACTCTTGGTTTTCCTTCTCTATATTTTACCTGAACTACAGGGCCATCCTGAATAAACAAACCAGCAATATCGATGGCTGTTTCTAAAGATCCTCCTCCGTTATTTCTTAGGTCGATCACCAATCCTTCTACTTTTTCTTGGTTTAATCTCTCAACTTCCAGCGCCATATCTGTGGCCGAATTTCTAAAATTCTGCTCGTTGAAATCAATATAGAATTTAGGTAGATTAATCAGCCCGAACTTCCGTCCGTCTTTTTCCACAATACTGGTTTTGGTAAAGGTCTCTTCCAATTCGACTACATCTCTGATTATTGAAATCGTTTTTGTAGAACCATCTATCTTTTTAATGGTAAGCCTAACTTCTGTTCCTTTTTTTCCTTTTATAAATTCGATGGCATCATCTAACCGCATTCCCACAATATCAAGGGGTTCACCATCAGCTTGTGCAACTTTTAAAATAACATCACCTACTTCAAGGTCTCCACCTCTCCAGGCAGGGCCTCCAGATATTAGCTCAGCTACTTTGGTATAATCTCCTTTTTTCTGCAGTCTTGCGCCAATACCTTCTAACTTTCCAGCCATGTCAATATCAAATCTCTTTTTTATTTTAGGAGCAAAGTAAGTTGTATGCGGGTCGAATTTTTCTGAGATACTATTCACATAAACTGAAAACCAATCGGTATCATCCAATTCATCCATAAAATCAAAAAATTCATCCATACTTTTTAAAGTACCTTCTCTGGCCTCAACTTCAACTTCTGAAAATGATTTCTCTTTATAATTTGGATCTTCTTTTTTCTTTTCTGACTCTGCTTCTAATTTGTCATGTAGCCTTGAAAGTGTATTCAGTTTTAGCTGCTTTTGCCAATTAATAATAAGCTCTATTTCATTTTTGGCAAAAGGTGTATTGTCGTAATTTATGTCGAATGTTTCTTCCTTGCTAAAATCGAATGGATACTTTAATATTTCTCTATAAAAACCCTTCGCTTCTTGCAGACGTTGGGCATATTTAGCATATACCGTAGTGTAAAAAGTGAGATCTTCATTTTTTATCTGATCATCGATTTTATCTTGAAATACTGAGAATGCATTGATGTCTTCTTGGGTAAAAAATCTTTTCGTTGGGTCTAAGCTTTTAATAAAATCGTCGTATACCGCTTTTGAAAAATCATCATTTAACTCCTGTGGTTGATAATGCCCTTGGGTTAGTGCATATCGAATTAACCCTAACAATACCCTATCCTTTTCAGGATCTGGTTTTTGCTTGATATTAAAACTCAATAAAATAGCTGCCAATACAATTATTGGTAATATAATTCTATAATTCGATTTCATAAATTTTATTATTTTTCTCATTTCGATTCTTCATACAACTAATCAACTAAAATAGTGCCAATTATTTAATTTTCAGAAGATTTAACAGA
>CBDUPN010000106.1:0-6130 GCA_965369125.1 uncultured Aureibaculum sp.
TATAACAACACGTCAATGTTTTATATCGATAAAGTAGCATCAAGTGTCTCAAATACAAAATGGTCTACTAGACTTTTCTGTTTTTAAAATTTGTTAAAGAAAATTACGGATCTCTAGTCAGAATTAAAAATCTTACAAATCAAAAATCTCCATGTTACATTAGATCCTATAATGATATATAGTACATAATTTGCGTTTAATAATACAATCTAAAATCAAGCATTTTACAGAGATTATAATGCCTTCGATGTAATTCTTCTATAACTTCAAACATATCGTCTTCTTCTTTAAATAGACTAAAGAATGCTTTGTCAAGAATTAAACTTGGTATTTTATTAAAGTCAACGCCATAACCAGAAATTCCTCGTGCTCCGGTAACAGCCAAAAAATATTGTGCCTCTTCTTCGTCTAAATCTAATAGTTTTGCATTCGAAAAATGTAAAATTTTACCGGCTAACTTTCCTTCAAAAAGTTCTGCTATCTCTTGTAAACTATAGATATAGTCATTTATACAAATATTATTTTCTTCACCTTGTAGCACAAAGTAAATTATTTCATAGTTTTTGAAATTATGGTCATCGTACACCAAAGCATTTAAACTATCTTCAAGACCTTCAATGGTGTCACAAGTTTTATAAATACTATTAACACCATGCTCCATTGCCAATTGTTCCAGATTTTCTAATACCTCGGTAACGTTGTTGGTTTCTATATCTGGAACCGCTTCTAAACAGAAAATAAATTTATCTGAATCCTGGGGGGTTTCCTGTGGTAATTCTTGTTTTGCTAACAAATTTTAGGTTTTTGTGAAAGTAAATTAAACAAATTGACTAACACAGCTTAGTTTAAAACTATAGAATCAATTTCTAGTGTAAAAGCTTCTGCTTTTTTATTTCCAATTAAAAAGGCTATTTCTTCGATACTTTCATTATCATAATTTGATATATTGAGTTTGCGACCTCTAAATGCTGGATACATATCTGACAAAGATAACTCGATGGTTTCCCAATCTTTTGTGGTATTAAAATAAGTGATATAAGAGTAATAATCAGATGACTTACTTTTTACCCTGAATTGATAGGTTTTTCCATCGCCTTTTACTCTCAAAATAATTTTTGAATACTGTTTAGTGCTTATTTTATTAAAACGATATCTTAAAGAAGAGAACCCACCATTGTTTTCTAACGAAACACGACCTTTAAAAACGCCATTTCCTTCTTTATTTACATGAAATGTTCCTGAAGACCTACCTCCCATCACTACGTCATCTACAATTTTCCAATTAGTTGTATCGCTTTTTTTACTAAAGTCAAAAATAGTTGATGATTGCATCGTAATTAGTATTATCGTAAGTAAAATTATATTTTTCATAATCGTTTCTAAATATTATTACGCATCATAATATCCCAAATTCAAAAATTCAATTTTTGAATCAATCATCTTATCTATAAACTTTTTATTGTCTAGATAGTTCTTATTTTTTTTAAACTTTATAAAATGGCCGTTTGCGTGGATACTGAATGTTTGCGCACGATAAATAACAAGGCGGTAATAGGGAATTATCCAAGAATAGCGGTCTAATCTATTGGTAAAATGTATGATAATACCTTTAGGTCTTAATTCGATGTTTGCAAAGTTATCATCTATCGTTTGCGCATTTTTTGGCTGTAGTTTAGTGCTCAATTCTTTAATGATCAATCTACTAGAACCAACGCCTCCCATCTTTATCTTTTCCATAAAAGAAAAAGCTTTACCAACTACTTCTATGCTCTTTTTTGTATACACGCTGTTTTTATAACTTGTATTAAATACCATTTTCGAGATTTTAGTTTACCATTATTATACTTCCATGAGCACTAAATATAATTTTGTTTAAATATTTTGTAAATATAATAAACAAAAATCGTATTTTTGTAAAAGAAATTTAATTTTTAATCTTTTTTTATGGAAAAAGGTTCAATAAACTAACACATTAAACGTAGCATATGAATTATTTAATTATTACTTTTCAGGTTATTGTAGGTATCAGTATTTTAAATGTGTGGCTCTTACAGGCCAAGAAACCAACTAAATGGCGTGGTGGAAACGCTACTTCAATTTTAGAAGAATTTAAGGAATACGGATTATCTGCTACTCTTTGTTATATTATAGGTTTTATAAAAGTAGCACTTGCTATTTTATTAATCGCTGCTATATGGTATCCTATTTTAAAACAACCCTCAGCTTTAGGCTTGGCAGTTCTTTTATCAGGTTCTATAATTATGCATATCAAAATAAAAGACCCTTTGCTTAAATCTTTTCCGGCAGCACTATTTTTAGTGATGTGCTTGTTTATTGCGTTTGTTTAAATTTTATAGAAAAGAAAGTTTACCGTAATAGTTAACACAGATATATAAGTTAATTATTGCAAATACCAATGATGGTAATAATTGTAAAAGGCTGTCTTTAATTTTTATTCTAACTGCAAACCCCAAAAGCATAAGAAGTGTCAATCCTGCTGAAGAAATAAAAACCAAATCGGGTAAAAGGAAGTAACCCACCACCAAACCTAGACCACCTAATAATTGCAAGTACCCTGTTAGTAGTCTTTTTTGTCGGTCTATACCAAATCGAATAAACTCATCAGCTATTTTCTGAGAACGTAAACAATTAATGCCGTAGCAAAAGAAAGCAATACCTGATAGTACTATGGATAAATTTAACATTCTAATGATGTATGCTTTTTAATTAAACTATATAGATAGCCGTTATTAGTTTAGATTTTGTAAATAGGTTTCTCCATTCTCCAAATGCTTTTGTTTTTTCTCATCAGGCATTTTATCAAACATGCGTACTAACATTCCTAGTCTTGGATTTGACAAAAAGAAGTCACGATGTGTATGCATAAATCTCCAAAAAAGACCGTCCCAAGTCGCTTGCCACTCTCCTTTTTTATAGTTGCTCATTTTCATGATATAGTTACTGCCACTTATATAAGGTTTGGTAGCCATTAAACCACCATCTGCAAATTGACTCATTCCGTAAACATTGGGAACCATAACCCAATCGTAGGCATCAATAAAGAGTTCCATAAACCATCTGTAAACTTCATCGGGATCAAATTCGCAGAGCATCATAAAATTACCCAATACCATTAAGCGTTCTATATGATGGCAATACCCTGTTTGTACTACTTTTTTAATAGTTTGGTCAATGGGCAGAATACCAGTAGTACCGTTATAAAACGAAGCAGGTATCTTCTTTTTAAATTTCCAGAAATTAGCGGTACGTTCTTCACTTCCTCTAGATTCGTAAACACCTCTTATAAATTCTCGCCACCCTATAATTTGACGCACAAAACCTTCCGTTGAATTTATAGGTACACTGTTTTGTTCTGCATAATGCAAACACGCCTCAATAATTTCTTGAGGTGTTATTAAACCCACATTAAGCATAGGTGTTAATACGCTATGGTTTAAAATGGAATTTTCAGCAACAATAGCATCTTCATACGCTCCAAATTCCATAAAACGCTGTTCAAAAAATTGATGCAGCCACCGTTTTGTCGTTTCAAAATTTGTTGGATATAGTAAATGCTCCGTAAGACTTCCTAAATGATTGGTGAAGTGCGTTGATACATACTGTTTTGCTTCTTTATAATACGCATCAACATCAGGAAATTGAATAGCCGGAGGTGTCTTTTTAGCGGGATATTTCTTTCTGTTTTCATTGTCAAAGGTCCATTTACCACCTGTAGGACTACCATCAGCATCTATCAAGATATTTCGATTTTTACGTTGCTCTATGTAAAAAGTGGTTTGATGGTATTTCTTTTTATCACTTTTAAAAAAAGTAGCTAAGTCTTCTTTAGAATTTAAGAATAAAGGCGATTTATATTGTGTTGCTGTGATGCCGCTTTCACGAAAGCCATTATCTAATCTTTTTTGAAGCCAATTATCTGTCGGGTCTATATAGTTGATATGGGTTATACCCTTACGTTTTAATTCGGGAATGAACAATCTAATATCTGAAATGTCTTCTGTAGATTCTATATAACATACTTCCCTGTTTTTATCATTCTGAAGAAAATCTGCATAGCGTTTCATTGTTGCTCTATGAAAGGCTATTTTCTGCTTATGGAATGAATACTGCTTAAAGAACAAGTATTCTTCAACTAGATAGATAGGTGCATCCGTCTCCAACAGTGGCGACTTTTTAAATAATTGATGTGGAAATAGTATATTTATTTGTTTCATTTATTTGATCTACAACGTTTACTACAATATTTAACTTCAGCCCAATTCTTTTCCCATTTTTTACGCCATTCAAATGGTCGTTTACAAACCAAACATATTTTTTCAGCCAGGTGTTGTTTTTTCATGGTCGCGCAACGTATTTTTTTCTTTTCAATAGCGAAGCTGTTTTTTACATTTTTTCCAAAAGGCAAAGAATGACGGATAATAGCCTCGTACATCAAACATCCAATCTCTCGATTCTTCAATACCGCTATAATGTGAGTTTAGTGGATGTTCTTTGTAATAGATATCTCCTAAAGGATGACTTGAAATAAGGTCATTATATTCTCCTACGTAGATTTGAATGTTTGTTATGTTTTCTTTGGCGATCGTAATCATAAAATCAATTGTATTTTGAGATACAGGATATTTCTTAAAATGCGATGGCTCTATTAGTAGAATTCTATTTACGGAATTCTCCTTTTTCCAAAGAGGATCTAGATTGTAAAAATTATAGATACAAGTTGGTAGTGTTTCGTTAATTTCAATGGCTTCCGGTTTAGGTAACGGTGTTTTAAGTACTAGAGGTGGCGTGTCTTTTAAAATTTCAGGAGTTTGCATACTGGTAAAATCTTCATAGGGCACATCTAAAAAAGTGCCTTTTTGTTGTGTGAAACAGTATTTATTAATGTTGTCTTGATTGGCATAATACTTTTTATTGCTATTGGCTCCTGCAACCCACTGCCAACTTAATGCATTGCTTGCCCAATCTGCATCTAATAAATAATAATACATCCATTGAGCCGGCATTTTCCAATGACTTTGTGCAATATTGCAGGCTATAGAAGCAATATACATTCTTAAATGGTTGTGTATATAACCCGTTTTATAAAAATCTCTAATACTTTTGTCAACAGCCTCAATTCCGGTTTGGGCATCTCTAATGGCCATAGATATAGAAGTGTTAGAAATAGGCTTTTGCTGGTGTTTTACATCTTGATTTATAGCCTCTTTTTTGGCTATCCATATTTGCTGCCAGTAATCTCTCCAAGCCAGTTCTTGAATAAATTTTTCAATTTGAACCGGTTCATAACCACGGTTTAAGATTTCAGAAAGTATAAATTTTGTAGAAATGATACCTCTAGAAATATAAGGGGATACATAGGTAACCGAACCATTTATATAGTTACGTGTAAAACCATATGTAACAGGATCGATATTACGAACACGCTGAAGGATTTCTGCATAAGCAGTTGGGAATAGGGTATCTTGATGTTCGGATAGTTCCATTTATCGTTTACTTATTTTATTTCCTGATATGGCTCTTTGTCGTGTACATTTAAAACGCGTAATTTCTGAACTCCGTTTTTTTAAATGTTTTTGGCTAACACCACTATTCACGCGTTTACGCCAGCTTTTAAAACTGGATGCTTTAAGAGAGCCACGCATCACTTTAATAACCTCTTTTTCCGGTAATCCAAATTGAAACAATATGGCTTCAAAAGGGGTACGGTCTTCCCATGCCATTTCAATAATACGGTCTAACTCCCTTTCTGTAAATTGTTTTACATCTGCCATACTAAAGCTCTATTTTTTCCCAAATTTGGTCTGCGTTTAAATAAAAACTACCAAGCCAATCGAAGTTACATTCGCCTGGAGCAATCATGGAAAGAAAAGAGGCTCCGTTTTCTCTTTTGTATAAATGATATACTTCGCCAATGATGGGCTCAAAATTAAATGTTGCCTGAAAAATGAGCTGGTTGTACTCAAACTCTTGCAGCATCCTATCATATTCGTCTTTTAGCTCTAAATATTTGGCTGCTACCTTGTGATTTATTTTAGTAATACTCCTGTTTTTCCAAGCAATCGTATCGGTGGTCGTTATCACCGGTGCACCAACGTTAGTAGCATAGGGT
>CBDUPN010000107.1:0-5989 GCA_965369125.1 uncultured Aureibaculum sp.
GAGCTTAAATAATTTAAAGTGCCATATCCTTTTAATTCATTACTTAGGATATTCGAGTATTTAGTATAAATTTTTTCATAGTTGTCTTTAGCATTATACTTAAATTCAAAATTGATCAAACTATGAAATCCGTTATCAAAATAATTCACTTTTCGATCTCCGAAATCGAACTGTTTTCCCGCACTTATATTATAATTATAAACTTCACCAACGAGATAAAAACCATTTTCGTCTAATACCTTTTCAGCATTATTCTCCTTCCATTGTGCGAATGCAATGTCACATTCTGTTTTGAATTCATCCCAAATACCTTCTTCGGTATGTTTCACCGTATCTGCCCTATAACCGTCTATTCCGAATTCTGTGATATAATCTGTTAGCCATTTAATAATATAAAATCTAGGAGCCCTTGGGTATCCGGTTCTTTCAAAAAACGCGTCCAATTCAGCCATTTCAGTCTCATACCGTCCTTCATCTTTCCATTTCGCTATTAGCTGCGGAGGCAGATCTACTTCTTCATTACTTTCCGTTTTGATATCCGGCAAATTTTTTACCAACGTACAAGTGACTGTTGTTTCATAATCCTGATAGCTGCACTGGGGACCAGTTCTCACCCAATTATTTGGCCATACCGGGTCTTTTACTGTTACCGGCCCTGTATGGTTGATCACTGCATCTAACACTATACGGATACCATTTTTGTGTGCTGTATCAACCAATTCCTGTAAATCTTCCTTCGTGCCAAAATTTGGATCTAATGCGGTCCAATCCTTTGTCCAATAACCATGAAATCCATACGATAAACCTGTACCTTCATCTGTCGCACCGTGAATTTGTTCTACGATTGGAGATAACCATATGGCATTAACGCCTAGTTCAGTAAAATAACCTTCATTAATTTTTTGGGTTATTCCTTTAATATCTCCTCCTTCAAATCCTCTTAATTTTCCGGGTTCTGAAGTTCGGTCATAATTTATATCATTAGAAGTATCCCCATTATTAAATCTATCGGTCAACAAAAAATATAGATTTGCGCCTTCCCAAACAAAAGGTGTGTCCTTTGTAGTTGTTGCTAGTTCATTTGCCTTTTGACCATTACAGGCAAGCATTATAAATAAAAGAGGAATTAATAAGATATTCTTCATGATTAAAATTTTATGTTTAGGTCTAGCGTATTATTTGTATTCCAGACAAGTGGAATAACGATAACGCTTTCTGTTTCATCCCATTTAAAAGCTTTGCGTTTACGATTGACCTTTATGTGTTTTGGTGATTTTTTAATATTATGAATAATTAGTTCAATATGCTTATTAGTAAATTGATAATTAACCCCTTTGTCGACTTCAAATTCAAATTCCAACCCTTTTTTGACCAGTTCACTCTCAAATTTAAGTATTTCATATTTCCCATTTTCAAAAGCATGGGGAGTAGCACCATCATCATTATACATTTTTCCATGGCTGTTATTGACCGATGCATCATGGTAATAATGTAAAATTAAATCATTGGCATCATATTGTTCTGTTGTTTGCATAGGTTTGGCCATAGGAATAAAGGCACCTGCTCTTACAAATGTCGGAATTCGGTCTATATTTGTTGAAACCATGACGGTTTCTCCACCCTGATATTTTTCGCCTGTATAAAGATCAAACCAACTATTATTCTTAGGAAAATACACTTCTTTCTCCTTTACTCCAGACTTTACGATGGGTGCTACTAGGAGATCATTCCCATATAAATAAAAGTCATCCTCATAACCTAATGACTGGTTATCAGGCTCTTCAAAAAACAAAGGCCTCATAAAGGGTGCACCTGTCTGATTATTTTCAAAAGCCAAGGTATAATTATAAGGTAACAATTTATAGCGTAAATCAACTGATTGTTTTGCGAATGCTTTTGTCTGAAATTCTCTAAATACCGGTTCTGAAGGTACTTCTTCCTGAGCATGTGGCCTGAATATTGGTTGAAAAACCCCAAATTGCAACCATCTCGTATATAATTCATCATCCAGGTTGGCTCCACCGAATCCTCCGAGATCAGAATGCATATATCCCAATCCTTGCATACCCATTTGTAGCGCAATTTCATTTTGAGATTGCAGTCCGCCCCAGCTCCTGCTTACGTCACCCGACCATGGAATTAAACCAAACCGCTGCGATCCTGAAAATCCTGACCGCATTAGAATAAAAGGGCGCTTCTCTGGAAAATCGGCTTTATATCCTTCAAATACTAATCTAGCCCAGTCATGTCCATAAATATTATGTACCTCGTCTGCCGTTCCGGTTGCGTGAATGATACCTGAAGGATGGGCCTCGGGTTCCCCTAAATCACCCCATACGCCATCAACACCCATTTCGGCCAGTTCTTTATAAATATTCCAAAACCATTTTTTTGCATTGCCATCAAAAATATCTATGATACCAGAATTTCCGAAATAAAAATCGAATTTATAGGGCTGACCAACAGAATCTTTGGCCAGGACATTTTTATCAACAGCCTCTTGCCATCGATTAGAAGTTGATAAAATAAAAGGTTCTGTTACCAATATTGTTTTTATGCCTTTCTTTTTAAGGTTTTTGATCATTTGTTCGGGATTCGGGAATGAATCCTTTAAGAATTCCAGATTTCCCATATGCCCTTTGATATCTTTTCCAAACCAATAAATATCAATGATCACGGCATCTACGGGAATTTTTTCTTTAAAAAATAAATCGACGGTATTCTCAACTTCTTGTTGGGAATGATAGCCAAACCTGCTAGAGAAATTACCAAAAGCCCATCGCGGAGGCAAGGGTTGTTTTCCTGTTAGATCGGTATAATTATCAATGAGATCGAGCCATGATTCGCCCGTGATAATTTGATAGGTTTTTCTGCCGGATATGGTTTCGTAAGTGATGGAGTTATCCTTTTTGCTATCCAGATCGAGATAACCGATCGGAGCATTATCGAAATGTACAGCATACATGTTTGAAGACATAACGATTGGCATGGTATAGTTCATCAATTCAGACCTGGTCTCATAACCATAATGGGCTTTATTATATAATTGTAACCGATGGCCCCTGCGGTTCATACCAATGGCTCTTGCTCCTCCGCCATAAAGAAGTTCATCTTGCGTTATATTAAAATCAATAGATTCAGACTTCTCATTTTTTTGATATCCATTTTTTTCAGACACTATTGGCTTATTCTTGTAGAAATAACTTATTTGGAAAGGAGATTTCTGAATTGTAATTGAAATTCCTTCAGAATTGATTTCTATCCGGTCGCTTGCAACAACAGTAATGGTTTCTGTTTTTGCAGGTTTTAATACAACCGCATGAGAATTTTTGTCAAATGATTCTCCTTTCGGAATGAAGGTGGTTTCAACAATATTTTCATTGTAAAAAATTATAGAATAACTACCATCATCTGTATTAATTTCAAATTGCGCATCATGCTCTGTAAAATCTACAAAAGCCCGTCCATTATTTTGCGAAAAAACGCAAGTACTTATTATTAATAATGATATAAGTAATATTTGATATCTCTTCATAAACTAATTATTATTCTGAAAAAAGCCAGCGTATCGCTTCTTTAAGTTCTTGCTTCCAGAAATTTTCCTTGTGTTCGCCCTGTGGTACTATCTTTTTATAAATATTATTTTTTTCAAATCCATTGGAGGACATCGTTGTTATCATTTTTTCCACATCAGCCACAACTTTTGGCCCTTCCTTGCCGCCCACTAAAAAATACATTTTTGAATTATTAATGTTACTGTTCATTGAAGCAAATTCAAAACTGTTGTTTGAAATCCAGAATGAAGGTGAAAAAACACCTATTCTACCAAATACGTTCGGATATTTAATTCCCGCGTAATGAGAAATCAATCCACCTAATGAACTTCCCATCATTGCGGTGTTATCCTTATCTTTTAAAGTACGATAATGGTTATCAATATAAGGTTTTAAGTTTTCAATAATAAATTCCAGATAAGCATCACCTTCACCACCTCCATATGTTGGATGTTTCCAAGGAGAATATTCACCTAACCGGTTGGTTTCACCATTATCGATACCAACCACTATTAGGCCAAAATTTTTCTCTTTATAAAGTTCATTTAAGGTTTCATCAACCTCCCATTCTCCTGCATAAGACGTTGATTCATCAAACAGGTTTTGACCGTCGTGCATATATAATACCGGATAGGATGATGAGGTATCGCCATAGTTCGGTGGCAGATAAATCCATATTCTTCGATGCCTGTTTAATTGCGGTATTTCAAAATCATTGGATAAAATGGTCACATTTTTTTGTGCAGTTGAAATTTTTAATCCCTCTTCATTCCAATTAGCAATGCTCACTTTTACAGTATCATTATCTTTATTAAAGGTGTAAATTCTATTGCTGATATTTTTACCATCACTATCCGTTTCGACGGTATCCCAGGAGCCTAGGGTAAATTTATACTGAATTGAACCCATTCTTTTTGATAAGGTTATATGATAAGCATCATGAACCTTTTCAGCCTTGTAAGGATCTTTTCCCCCGGACCAACCTTCAAAATCTCCCGAAATAAAAATTTGGGCGTTCGGCGCGGTTTGTTTAGGCAAATCTTCCAATACAAAAGTGACCTGGGAAAAGCTACAGTGAAATACTAAAAATAATATGAAACTCAATTTACCCATCTAATCTTTTCCCAATAAAAATAATACAGGGATGTCAAATCTCCTGTTCCATGAATCTTCGGAATGATCGGCTCCTTCGAACTCGAGGTTCATATAATTTTCTATGCTATACCCCTTCGTATTAAATATGCGATCCACATCTTTTAAATATTGAGGATAGTATTGATCTAAGGTTTCTGTGCCATAGTCGAAATAAAATTTATGAAAACCTGGCGCGGGAATATGAGCTTCCATATATTTAAAAATTGCTGAAGGAACAGGATTATTAGCAACAGGCATAATACCTGGCCAGTGTGTAGAAATACATGCAGCACCACCAAATACATCAGGATACTCGCATACCGCATACATAGATATCAATCCGCCCATACTAGATCCGGCGATATATGTATTTTGACGATCGGTCAAGGTTGAAAAATTAAGATCTATATAAGGCTTAAGTTCGTTTACGATGAATTTTAAATAATTATCGGCATTGAAAAATGTCTCATTTAAATTGATCTCCTGTTTTTGTGCGATATCTTCTACATATTTCTTTTCTTTTTCATTCAAAATATCATAGGCTTTTTGTGGAAAATAATCTCCATGCCGCATTTCTGTAATGTTCCATATAGCAACTACAATACTATTCTTTATGGAGTCTTTTAAAAAAAGTTCAGAAAAAATCTCATCAACTCTCCATTCCTGATTATTCCATGTTTTGTTCGCATCAAATAAATTTTGCCCGTCATGCATATACAAAACTGCATATTCATTATCTTTTGAATAATTATCGGGTAACCATACATCAACATTTCTGGGATGAATATATTGGGAAGGAAAACTATCTATTCTATAAATTTGTCCGCCAGCCAGTTCAATATCATTAAGAAGATAGGCACCTTCAGGAACCCATTCCTGATCTTTTTGCGCTTCTTTTTCTTTAATTGATTTATTATTTTTACAAGAAATAATAAGCAATGAAATAATTACTAGGTATTTGAGATAATACATGCTTAGTGATCGATTTTGGTGGTCAATAATATCGGGCCTTTTCCATCAAGTTTTAACTCCGCATCCCAAACAAATGCCTCGCCGCTTAAAATATTCATAACAGTTTTTCCTTTTAAACTTATCTCTTTATAATTATTAAGATCTAAAGTTATTGCATCTTCATTCTTGTTGAGTATTAGGGCAACGACCTCATCATCATTTATCCTAAAGATAGCATAAACGCCATCTTCTGGAGCAAAATGAATTGTTTTTCCGGCATGAATAGCTTTACTGGTTTTGCGATAATTAAGCACTTTTTTTAAAAAAGTTTGCATATCCTTCTGATCTTC
>CBDUPN010000108.1:0-5968 GCA_965369125.1 uncultured Aureibaculum sp.
ATGTCTGAGCTTGGAAAAATTAATATATCTGAAAGTACCTATAACTTGGTAAAAGATGATTTTGAATGCGAGTATAGGGGTGAAATAAAAGCAAAGAATAGGGGTAAACTAAAAATGTACTTTGTAAACGGAATTAAAAAAAATACAATTGCAAACCCTATAAAAGAGCGTATAATTGAGGTTTAAATAATTTATTATATATTTAAGAAGCATAACACTTATGTTACAATATCGAAAAAGTGGATTACAATAAAAAAGACTAATTTATGAGACATGATCCTAATAATTTTTGGGAACAATTAGAGCGACTTGAAAAATTAATACGTGCTTCCGAATTAAAAGCGGGCCTTATATTGTCTTTCCAAAGTTTGATCCTGGGTCTATTTTTTGACAGATTAGATAGCCTTCAAGAAACCTTTCAGCATAATATTGCCTTTATGGTTATTGTAAGTCTTTGGTTAATTTGTGCGTCAATTTCTATATATTTTGCCATCAAGTGCTTTATGCCCAGGTTAGAATTAAAATTTAAAAAAAATGTGTTTTTCTTTAGGGATGCGGCCAGATCCTATGGCGATATTAAAGAATATACCAAAGAACTGTTAAAAGTTTATTTAAATGAAGAAGAACTTTTTAGACAGTTGAGTGAACAAATTTACATTGAGAGTAAAATAATTGATGCCAAATTCATGAATGTTCAGAAATCAATAAAATACCTGGCATTAAGTTTCGTTTTTGTAGTATTACTATTGGGATTATGGTTAATTAGATTATAATTAACACCTCTTTTTAAGAAGATGAAAGGATATATTAAGCTTAGAAAAAAAGCTTTGGACCTTTTAAAATCTAAATTGTCTAAAGATTTATATTATCACGGTGTGCATCATACCCTTGATGTATTAGATGTGATAAATAAATATATAAGATATTATAAGATCGATCCATATAATGCCAAAATTTTACGCATAGCCGTGTTACTTCATGACATTGGTTTCGTGGTCTCGAATAAAGATCATGAAGCCAGCAGTGTAGCGATCGCAAAAGAAATGATGTCTGATTTGGGTTTTAGTAAAGAAGAGATCGAAAAAGTGAAAGCGCTTATATTAGCTACCCGCGTGCCTCAGCGGCCAAAGAACAAACTTGAAAGAATTATTTGCGATGCCGACTTAGATTACCTGGGAAGAAAAGATTTTTATAAAATTAGCGATCTGCTTTTTAAGGAACTAAAAATGTATACCGCCCTCAATACAAAAAAAGCTTGGAATAAGGCCCAAATAAAATTTCTCGAAGCCCATAAGTACCATACAGACTTTGCTAAAAAAAATAGAGCACCTCTTAAAGAAAAGCGGATCAAAGAATTAAAACAACTTCTAAAGTCCTAAAATTAAAATCTTAAAATAACCTGATTCTCTTGTTTTCAATACAGGAATGTACATGTTATTTTAATTTTATAAATTACCGGTCGACCCAATTTAAAGCATACATTATTTAAATTTGTATTAAAGAATTGATTAATATTGTTTTATTAATTAAGGCTACAATATAATTAGCGATTGGTAGTTTAAGGAAAAATATAATTTTGGTAATATGGATCATGCTGCGGTAGATCAACAAAAAATCGAAAAAGAAAACGTAAGTTCCATGGATCAATTCGCGCAAAAACTTGCTGTTTTTAAAAATCAGCTTTCCTCATTAGCAATAGCGAACGATCTACAGAAATTATTGTTAGACGATTTTTCTTCAATTTGTGATTTTTATGTTGCCATTGGTGATCGGGCTTTTGACCGGTATACCGAAGAGCTGAACACCAATGAAATTGTTGAAATTTACCTTTTAAATTATAAAATTACTGATATTGTAAAGAGCTTTTTTATTTTGAACCGAAATGTATTGTTAGAGCTCACAAAAGCCGAGATAATTCATCAGGAAAAAAAGTTGGATAAAAACGCGATTAGTCATCATTTTAAACAATCTCAAAAGGCTTTAACAGATGCCATTGACGAGTTGCTTCAAAAAATAAACTTCGAAAAAAATCGATTATTAAAAAAGAAAAATATCAAAAAGGGACTCATTGATAAAATGAGATTGCACCTTAATCCATGGGAAGTTTATAAACAACAAATAATTACTTTACAACAACATCTACAAGAAGTAAATGATTCAAAACATACCCTGATTAGAACGATTTCAGGTTTTAAAAACATAAAAAATAGCATTCACAAAGTAGCAGACACCAATCATAGGTTAAATGAAAAGTACGAAAAGGCTGCACTTCAAATTGAGAATTCGTTGAAAGAAGAAAAAGCGCTGGAAATATTAAAAAATGAAGCTATTGAATTTACACAAGGTATTTTAGCAGGTAATAATCTCGTGCATATAACTGAAGATCTGATCAATCAGGTTGAATTACTCGAAAAAATTGAAATTCCGGTTTCTTCAAAAGAAGGCATGTTAAATATCAGGGAAGTAAATTTAAATAAGACTGTACAGAAATGGTTAGATTATCAGGTTTTGACAGAATTAATGGATTTAGTCAGGCTTGAAGAAAGTACCGCAAGTAAATTTCAGCTTGCCATAGCTAATATTAAAAATAGCATACAGCTAGCTAAGAATATGGATGCTGAAATCAATTACCAATCCCTACGAAGTACTATTGCTAATTTAAAAGTTGTATTAAGTTCATTTAAATCGAATTCTGAGGCTATTTTAACTAAAATAAATGATGAAATTCAGGATGAATTCTTAGTGTCAAATCTGTATAAAAACAAACCATTTTTAGAAGTTGCCATTCAATCTTCGATCAATTTAGGGAGCACAACGGTATTAAAAGAAATAAAAGCTAGATTTGAAAAATTACGTTCTTATTTTAACACCCAATATAAAAAGAAAAATTACCAGGATTCTTTCTCAAATATCGAAATTTCGTCAAGATGCATTACCTACAGGATGCTTGCTAAGGAAGATGAAAATTATGATATACTATTTTTAACTAAAAATTTTATTGGAGATATATTTCTCGTACCCAGAGAATTTCAAGAACAACAATTACAAGAGGCTATCAACCATTGGAATCAAGGTTTTAATAAAGCGGTCTTGATCGAAGGCGATAGATTAAGCGGGAAGAGTACTTTTTTAGATTATACGTCTAAAAAATACTTTGGAAAACATATTGTCCAATTGAAACCCAATAGTACGTCTGTTATTGATGGAAGGAAGTTTAAAACGACAAAAGATTTAAAAGAAGCCTTACAGTATGTTAAGAACAATAACGATAAGAACACCAGGCCCATTTTAATTATCGATGATATAGAATTATGGCTCGATGCCGAACATCATTTTTTAGATAATATTAGGGCACTCATTAATTTTATTGAAAATGAATCTGATGAAATATTTCTCGTTTTGGCTACCAGCAGTGCTTTGGTTTCCAGCCTTGATAACAGATTGGGATTTTCGAAGATCTTTAGTACCGTAATAAACATGAATAATACCGACAAGGATGAGGTTTTAAGAGCAATTTTACTTCGACATGGAGCTTCGCATAAAACCTTGGTGGCTCAAGATAAAGAACCAATATCAGATGGTAGAACACAAAAGATAATTAGCAAATTAAGTAAGCAACATCAACATAATATAGGTGTGGTTCTTCAAGCTTGGACATATAATACGGTGGCCTCTGAAGAAGATAAAATTATATATAATGAAATTGAATTTGAATTTGTAGACTTTTTTACTAGTGAAGAACTCATTGTTTTAAAACAAGCATCGATTTTTAAGAGAATTACCGAATTGGGTATTAAACGAGTTACCTCTAATAAATATGAAACTAATTTTAATTCTGCTATAAAGCGATTAATAAATACCAAAGTGTTATTACGAGATGAAACAGGTAGTTTGTATATAAATCCGGTCATATTAAGTGAAATCGGATTTTTATTGAAAAGTAAAGGCCTTATTAAATAATTACTTATGGAACCACTATTCGATTGGAAATCATTTTTTTGGCTGCTAGTTGTTTTGATATTACTTTATGTAATATTAAAATTCATTGGTAAAATAACCCAATATGTCTTTAAGAAAAATAGCACAAAGCGAAAACTAAAAAGGTTATTCAATACGGTACGGGTAATCTATATACCGGTAGCCATTATAGTGATAATTTTATCTTTTTTATCTATAAATTTTATCATGCATGGCGTTTTATTGCTTGCTGTTGGCATTATTTTCTTTTCTTATATTAAGAGTTATTTAAATGGGGTGGTATTTAAAACGAATCCGTTGGTGGATAAGGAGGTTTTTATCGTAACGGGTGATTTTGAAGGGGAGATTGAAGATCTATTATCATTCGGTATTATTATTAATCTAACTGAAGGAAAACGGTTTATAAACTATTCATATATAGAAAAACAAGGATTTTTTATTAGTCAGCACGATGAAGGTACTTTACGTAATACTATTTATTTAGAAAAATCGGCAAATCATGAGCGTGTATTAGATCTTTTATTTGAAAATCCTTTGATAAGCCTTTCACATAAACCGCAAATTAAAGATTTGGCAGATAAGGATTTATTTAAACTTCAACTAACACTTGAGAAGGGAGTTCAGGTAGAAGCCTTGATCAATTATTTAAAACAACATAATATTGAGTCATATATTAGTCCCAATAAACAATAACTTATGGAAATTCTATCATCATACAACTTAATTATTGAAGTATCATTAATCATAATCTTATCATTTTTGTTTAATGGTATTGCAAAAAAAACGAATATTCCTGCTGTGCTTATGCTCATTGTTCTGGGTATTATTCTACAATATTTTCTGAATTATTTTATCGATGAGAAACTTAACTTTTTACCAATTTTAGAAATTCTTGGTATTGTTGGGTTGATTATGATCGTTCTAGAGGCAGCCCTGGAATTAGAGTTAAAAAGAGAAAAATTAAAACCCATTCTAAAATCTATGGCAATAGCATTATTGGGCCTTGTCATTTCAACATGGGTCGCGGCATTGGTTTTATATCAATTTATTCCAGAAATGACCATGGATTCTGCATGGATTTATGCTACGCCACTTTCTATCCTTTCCAGTGCTATTATCATCCCGAGTGTTTCGGGCCTGACTTCTGCTAAGAAAGAATTTCATATCTACGAAAGCACATTCTCTGATATACTAGGTATTATGATGTTTTATTTTCTGGCAGCCAAATTCAATCCAGAAGAAGTTATGACTCCGGTTGGATTTGCCGGAAACCTATTATTAACTGTAGTTATCTCTTTGGTGGCCAGTTATCTTATTATATTAATATTTCAAAGAATTAAAAGTCAGGTAAAATTATTTTTACTAATAGCAGTGTTATTATTACTATATGCTTTAGGTAAAAAAATGCACCTTTCATCTCTTATCATTATTCTTTTCTTTGGTTTGGTAATTGCCAATATGAAATTATTTTTTAGAGGAAAATTATCGAGATTCTTGGATTATGATAAAGCACATCATATATATCACGAATTACATACAATAACCGCCGAAACCGCATTTGTTGTAAGAACATTTTTCTTCGTTATTTTCGGTGTTACGATAGTTATTGCTCATTTGTGGAATTTAAATGTGGCGCTCATAAGTTTATTGATCATTGCGTCGATATATGTTATCCGATTTGTGTTACTTCGTATTTTTATGGGTAGTGATATCATACCACAGCTTTTTATAGCTCCCAGAGGCTTAATAACGGTGTTATTATTTTATGCCATCCCTGCTGAAGCACAGATCGCTACCTTCGAGCCTGGCATTTTATTATTTGTCATAATTGGTACCAGTCTGTTAATGACTGCAGCGATGATCTATGATAAAAGAAGGTCATCAGAAGCAACGAAGGTTGCCAGCTCAAAGAAAGTAGGTGTTGCCAAATGGAAGGCTCCGGTAATTGAAGATATAATTGAATAGTTTAATTCTTCAGAATTAATTTTAA
>CBDUPN010000109.1:0-5885 GCA_965369125.1 uncultured Aureibaculum sp.
TCATTTGTAGGAGGATAAAGTCCAATGATCGCGTCACCTTCATTTACCTTTTCTATGACAAACTCTTCAAAAATTGTCATTTCAAGGCATTCATCAGCCACTTCATCGACTATGGCTGCCGGAATAACCATCACCCCATCATCGTCTCCAACGATGGTGTCACCCGGAAAAACGGCAACATCTCCGCAACCTATTGGTACATTTATATCTAATGCTTGATGCAATGTCAAATTCGTAGGCGCTGAGGGTCTTTTATGATAGGAAGGAAAGGGTAGTGCTGCTATTTCGGCTGAATCTCGAAAACCGCCATCTGTTACTATACCACTTGCTCCTCTTTTCATCAAACGGGTTACAAGAATCGATCCAGCGGAAGCGGCCTTGGCGTTTTTCCTGCTATCTATTACCAATACCGATCCTTTAGGGCAAGTTTCAACAGCTACCCGTTGAGGATGTTTAGGATCCTTAAAAACACTTATAGGATTTAGATCTTCACGGGCAGGAATATAACGTAAGGTAAATGCTTCACCTACCATGGTGGGCTTACCCAATTTCAGTGGCTTAACGCGTTGAATGAACTGATTCTTTAAACCTCTTTTAAACAAGCAAGTCGCAATAGTAGCAGTGCTAATTTTTTTAAGTTTTTCTCGCGTAATTTTTGATAATGAAGTCATCAAATATATTCTTATTTATAAATTTTTTAATAGAAACCTATTGTAAACTAGACAAATATACATATATTTGGTAAACCAAACTGGTAAACCAATTTATTTTACTAAATAATTTCTATCAAATCTTACAATGGCAATTTCCACCAGAAGAAAATTTATAAAAAATTCACTTTTATCAGCGGGTTTTATTTCATTCATGAATATTCCCCAGCGGGTTTGGTCTTTTACAGAGCTTCAGGAGAAGCTTTCGATCCATATTTTTTCAAAGCATCTTCAATTTTTAGATTACCGGGCTACCGGGGAGATGGCTGCAGAAATGGGATTTTCCGGGATTGACTTAACAGTTCGGCCAGGAGGTCATGTACTCCCGGAGTTGGTAAAAACTGACTTACCAAAAGCAATTGCTGAAATCAGAAGCGGAGGATCTGACTGCAAGATGATCACAACCCGTATCGAAAATATCAATAATCCCTTAGATGTTGATATATTAAATACCGCAGCAAAATTGGATGTAAAGTATTACAGGACCAATTGGTTCAAATATGCTGAGGACAAATCTATGAATGAAACGCTGGAAATATACCAAAAACAAGTCAATGAACTGGGTAAGTTAAACAACGAACTAGGCCTGGTTGGTTGTTACCAAAATCACGCAGGTACCAATGTCGGTGCTTCATTTTGGGAAGTGAAAAAGATCTTAGAGACTGTAGATCCAGACTATTTTGGTGTACAATATGATATTCGGCATGCGATGGTTGAAGGTGGTTTGTCATGGGAGAACGGACTACGGCTTTTACAGGCCCATATAAAAACCATCGTGTTAAAAGATTTTAAATGGGGTAAGGAAAATGGGCAATGGAAACCTATCAATACACCCATAGGAGAAGGTATGGTCGATTTTGATAAATATTTTAAATTGTTAAAAAAATACCAAATTAAACCTTTGGTTTCGCTGCACCTTGAATATGACTTGGGTGGTGCCGAGAAAGGAAATACAACCATATCCGTAGATAAAAAGGTTGTTTTTGATGCCATGAAAAAAGATCTAAATGCTATTCAAAAACTATGGGAAAAAGCATAACTAATAGTAAAGGGAGTTTTACCTTGCACAATGGCGTTAAAATGCCATATTTAGGCTTAGGTGTTTTTAAAAGTGAGAGAGTGACTAATTCTGTGCAATGGGCATTGGAGTCAGGATACAGGCATATTGATACTGCTGCGATTTATAATAACGAGAAAGAGGTAGGCATAGCCATAAAACAATCTGATGTAGATAGAGATAAAATTTTTCTGGTTAGTAAAGTTTGGAATACAGACCAAGGATATAAGAATACCATCAAGGCATATGACCAGAGTTTAAAAAGATTAAAGGTTGATTACCTTGATCTTTATTTAATTCATTGGCCCGTTAAAAATAAGTTTGTTGAAACCTGGAAGGCATTAGAGTATTTATATGAACAAGGTCGTGTAAAATCGATTGGTGTAAGTAATTTTTTAAAACATCACCTGGATGAGTTATTACCGGAGAGCACTATAATTCCTATGGTAAATCAAATGGAATTTCATCCTTATTTGGTGCAGCAAGAGCTTGTCGATTTTTGTAGCTTACATGGTATTCAATACGAAGCTTGGTCTCCTTTAATGCGAGGAAAAATATTTGAAGTAGCATTGTTAAAAAACCTTGCGGTAAAATATAATAAGACCATTGCACAAATTGTTTTACGTTGGGATTTGCAAAAAGGGGTTATAACTATTCCAAAGTCATCCAATGAAAAACGCATAAAATCGAATGCCGATCTATTTGATTTTGAATTGTCCCAGGAGGATGTAGAAGAAATTGATCATTTAGATAGGGATTTTAGGATAGGACCGGATCCTGATAATTTTGCCTTTTAATTTAAAGTTTTTAAAATAATTTTTATGAGATTTAATATGAATAGAAACCTGGTTTTACTAAGTATAATTGCCTTATTAATAAGTTGTACAAGCGATGTTAATACAACATTGGTACACAATAATGACGAATTGCAAAACGCTATTTCTAATGCGAAAGCAGGAGATGAAATTATAATGGCCAATGGTGTTTATAAGGATATTAATATTCGATTCACCGGAAAAGGAACAGAAAATAATATGATCACAATTAAAGCAGAAACACCGGGTAAAGTGTTTATTGAGGGAAAATCTGATCTAAAATTTGGGGGTGAATATCTAAAAGTTGAAGGCTTGCATTTTAGGAATGGGCATTCTCCAAGCGATGCCGTTATTGAATTTAAATTAGATAATGAAAACATTGGAAATCATTGTACTGTTATTAATTGTGTAATTGAAGATTTTAATAAGCCAGAGCGTGATGATTCCGATCGTTGGGTTCAGTTTTGGGGAAGACATAACACTTTAAAGCAATGTTATATTGCCGGAAAAACAAATAGAGGCCCTACAATTAGAGTAGATCTTAAAGGAAATGAACATATTAATAATTACCATCAAATAGTTAATAATCACTTTGGACCGAGACCGCCAAAGGGAGGTCCCAGTGGTGAGACCATTCAAATTGGTGATAGCTATTCATCGATGTCTCCAAGTTACACCTATGTTGCAAATAACCTATTTGAAGAATGTAATGGAGAAGTAGAAATTATATCAAGTAAAACAAATTTTAACGAGTTTAGAAACAATGTTTTCTATAAAAGTGAGGGGTCATTGGTTACCCGGCATGGGAATTACTGTACTATAGATGGAAATTATTTTATCGGAGATGGTAAAAATGAGAATATTGGTGGAATAAGAATAATTAATACGGGTCATTGGGTTACCAATAATTACTTCTATAATATTATAGGGAAAAATTTCAGAAGTCCCTTAGCAGTAATGAATGGCATTCCAAAATCTCCTTTGAACAGGTATAATCAAGTTACTGATGTTGTTGTTGCCTATAATACCTATATAAATTGCAAGTCACCTTGGCAATTTGGTGTTGGAACAAATATTAGTCAAAAAGATGTGTTACCTCCTTCGGAGATTCGTTCAGCAAGACCAGAAAGGATGCTTGTTGCCAATAATATCATCTATAATGAACATGGAGATGCCACGCCAATTATAGAGCATGACAAAGCTGATGGTGTGACTTTTAAGAGTAATATAATCAATAATCAAGGTATAGATTTTAAGGAATATGACGGGTTAGAAGCAAAATCATTCGACTTAAATGAAATAGGAGAAAACATATTTACACCTTCCCTGGACAATGAAGTTGAGCCATATCAAGGTTTTGGTTTTGAAACGATTGCTAAGGACCTTTTTGGTAATTCCAGAGCCGAAAAAAACAGGATAGGGGCGATATTAAATACGGAAGCTAAAGACCCCATGATTTTAGATAAGTCAAAATATGGAGCGAATTGGTATTCAAATATTATTGCACCAAAGGAACCAAATACTTTAACAGTAACAAACAAAACTGGAGATCTTGAGGCTAAAATAGCACAGGCTGAAAATGGTGATATTATAGTTTTAAGTTCGGGTAAATATAATATCGACAGTTCCTTAGTAATTAATAAATCAATAACCATACAGTCTCAAGACGATAAGGCTGAAATTTTATTTACAGGAAGTGAAAACACACCGCTTTTTGAGTTAAATCCAAAAGGGCATCTTACTTTAAATAATGTGATCTTAAAGGGTAATAAATTACAATACGCATTCGCTAGTTTAAAAGAGAATATGTATACACATTTTGGCTTAAAGGTTACAGGATGTGATATTAGTGATTTTAAATTTGTATTGAAGGTATATAAACAATCATTTGCAGAGCGGATTACCTTTGAGAATACCGCTGTATCGGATTGTGATAATGGGTTGGAATTGTCAGAAGAAACCAATGATAAAGGTGATTATAATACCGAATATCTTACAATAACCAATTGTCAGTTTAATAAGGTTCAAAGCAATGTAATAGATTATTATCGCGGTGGTTATGATGAATCTACTATTGGCGGTAATTTAATAGTGAAAAATAGTTCTTTCACGAATTGCGGAGCGCAGGAAGAGACTGGAATTTTACTAAATTCAACAGGAATCGTAAATGTCGATATCTCTAATAATACTTTTAAAAATAATCAGGTAAAATTAGTCGCACTGCTATGGGGAGCAAAGAACAATAGTCACGCAGATAATGAAATAATCAACTCAGGAGAAATAAGAGTGGAAGAGAATTTGAAGATGAAATTAATGTATTAAAACATATAATCTAAATCATAAAATGAAAAATTCATTAGTCATTATAATTACACTTTTTGCAATGTTCGCTTGTAAAGAAAATTCTAAAACAACATTAGATACATCGACTAAAACTGAAGAAGTAAAAAAGTATCCAAGCGATGTGATGCCATTTATGGATAAGTGGAAAATTCTTTTAGGAGATGGTACTCGTTCAGAAGATTTAGTGAATTTTGAAAAGGAAGATTTTTTTTATGTTGAAAATGATGGAAAATCAGATTGGGTAGTCTATAAAACACCTAATGCTGGAATTACATCTCCAAATTCAAGCAATACAAGAACCGAATTAGGAGAAAAAAAACGTTGGATTCCAGAAGAAGGAGGTAAACTAACAGGCACATTAAAAGTGCAGCATGTATCTACAACAGGTGATGCAACAACTCGGTCTGCTTATTCTGTTGTTGTTGGACAAATTCACAGCGATGAAGGACACGAAAACGAACCATTAAAAATCTATTATAAAAAATTCCCAGACCACGAAAAAGGTTCTGTTTTTTGGAATTATGAAATTAATACAGAGGGTAATAACGATGGTCGCTGGGATTTTTCTACAGCTGTTTGGGGACATGATTTTTCTGTACTTGGTACAAGTCCAAATAACTATCCAGACGAACCTCAAGATGGAATTGCTTTAGGCGAGGTATTCAGCTACGAAGTAAATGTATATAAAGGCGTTATGTATCTTACTTTTACTAGTGAAGGTCATGAATCCAAAACTTTCACAAAGAACTTATTGAAATCAGATTTTGCTAAAAAAGAAGATATTCCACAACAAGTAATTAATTGGTATTCGTCAAAAAGACGTGTAGGAATTGAACGCGATAATGCATATGCAGGCGAAAAGCAGTTTTTTAAGCAAGGTGCCTATAATCAGGCAAACGGAAAATCGACTAAATCAGAAACTTATAATGGAGATATAGAAATGCAATATGCTAATGGAAG